>JBJTRZ010000093.1:0-2372 GCA_046076415.1 Armatimonadota bacterium | reverse complement strand
ACACATACTGCGGCGAAAGGAATAGCTTCTCGTTCTTGACGTAGGGCTGGATCAACGATTCGAAATACACGACCGGACCCGGCGTGCAGCTCGAATCCGGATAGTGGATCCACGCCGGCGCGAGGATCTCATCGTGGTCCTGGGCGTACATCAACGCGCCGAGGCCGATTTGCTTGAGGTTGCTCAGGTCCGACGCCTGCCGCGCCTTGGTGCGGGCCTGCGCGAAAACCGGGAACAGGATCGCCGCCAGGATGGCGATGATCGCGATGACCACCAACAGCTCGATCAGGGTGAACGCGATTCGCTTCATGGACTGCTTCCTCTTCGGGATGTTCCGGCCCACGGATGGGCTCCACCATTATGGGTCGCCGGCGGACCATTCAAACCACGAACCCGACGCGGCGAACGTACGCCAACACGGCGGGTTTGTCAACGTTCGCAGGGCGGCCGTTTGCGGGCGATTCGCGCGCGCCAACGCACCGTTCGAGATGCGCGGCCACTCGGATCTATGTGCCGGTCGCGCCGGGGAACCGTCGCGGGACCACGAAATCCGCGCTCAGGAACGCCGACTGCACGGGAGCGGACGGGTCGGACAACCGGCGGGACAGGAAATCCACGGCGGTGCCGACAGCGATGGGAATCGGCTGCACGATCGTGGGGATCGGCACCGGGAGCAAATCCATTTCGGCCGCGCCATCGCATCCCACCAGCAACACATCGTCGGGCACCTGCAAGCCACGATCGATCGATGCGCGATACGCCGCAAGCGCAATCTCGTCGTTGTGGCAGAAGAACGCGTCCGGGACGCCGTGGACCTCGAGCCATTCGCGTATGACGGAACGGGCCGCGCTCCGGGACAAGGGCAGGTTGCCGACCACCGTGGGCACCAATCCCGCTTCGGCCATGACCGCCAGATACGCGATGCGCCGTGGATCCGTGGTGTTCGCATCGGAAGTGGTCGTCAAATGCACCACGCGCCGGCAGCCTTGCGCCACGACCCACCGCGCCGCCGCCAGCGCCGGCGCCGAAAGGTCGATCCGCACGTTGTCCGCCCCATCGAGCCAGCCGCAGGCGCCCGCGAACACGACCGGAGGCACGCCTCTCCCCGGAAAGTTCGTTTCCAGCAAATCGGGCGACCAACGTATCGAACAATAATCGTGGAAGATCGCTCCGTCGGCCAGCGCGAGGGACGGGTCCAAACCGCCTTTGCGACGCGGCGCCAAACGCAGCTGTATCGAAGGGTCCCAGCCCAGCGCGAGCGCCCGATCGCCGTACGCCTCGGCAAGCTTGCTCACGAACGGCGTGGCGCCCTCCGAGAAACAGATCGAAATGATGCCGGTGGCACCCGATGCCAACGCACGCGCCAACACATTGGGCCGGTAACCCACCGCATCCGCCGCCGCGTGCACCCGAGTGCGGGTTTCCTCCGAGAACGCCTTGCCCTTGCCGTTGAGGATGCGGGAAACACTGCCCTTCGACAGTCCGAGCTGCCGCGCCAGCACATCGAGGCTCATGCGGGGTTCGGAGCCGGACATGCGAAAGGGCGCCCGAGGAGCGGAGCGCGACGGTCGCGCTCCCTACCGAATCAGGCGACGATCTCCTTGATGGGTTCGACGTGCTCGACGCCGACCAGTTTTTGATCAAGCCCGCCGTAGAAGTACGAAAGGCGATTGGGATCGATGCCCATCTGCTTGAGTATCGTGGCGTGCAGCTTCTTGACCGGCACCGGATCGCGCCCGACCTCGTGCCCGGTTTCGTCGGATTCGCCGTACGAGATGCCGCCCTTGATGCCACCACCGGCCATCCAGGTGGTGAAGCACGACGCATGATGGTCGCGGCCGTCGCCCGTGCTGTGGGGCGTGCGACCGAACTCGCCCCCCCACACCACCAATGTGTCGTCGAGCAAACCCCGCTGCTTCAAATCCTTGATCAACCCGGCGATCGGTTTGTCGATGCGCGACGCGTTGTGGTTGTGGTTGGCCACGATGCCCCCATGCGCGTCCCAGAACCGCAGGAAGTCGGTGTTGCCGCCGCCCGAGTACAGTTGGATGTAGCGCACGCCCCGCTCGACCATCCGGCGTGCGAGCAGGCACCGATAGCCGAAGTCCTTGGTCTTCGGATCGTCGAGGCCGTACATCTCGCGAACGTGGGCCGGCTCCTTCGAAATGTCGACCACTTCCGGAGCGGTGCTCTGCATTTGATAGGCGAGTTCGTAGCTGGCGATGCGCGCGGCCAGGTTGGAATTGTCGCCCCGCGGCTTGCGATGCGCCTCGTTGACATCCCCGATCGTGTCTAGCACGTCGCGCTGCATCTCGCGGGTCATTCCGTCGGGGCGATTGAGATCGAGGATGGGGTCGCCCGCCGCGCGCAGC
>JBJTRZ010000092.1:0-6687 GCA_046076415.1 Armatimonadota bacterium | reverse complement strand
GGAGCCCCGGGGGCAACCGGGGTGGAAACGCGCGAGGAGGAGGACGGGATCGAGGTCAGTGACCTGCCCTACCGGAGCGCACCGGAGACGGAAGTCACTCGGCGGTTGGTGCGGTGTCCGTCTCGGACGACGCGTCGGTGGGTCGCCCGGGCCGACGGTAGGGTTGTCGGGCATGTGGTGGGGCACCGTCGCCCTGATCGCCCCTCCGTGGTCGGCATCTACGACATGGGCGTGGTGCCGGATTGGCGTCGACGCGGAGTCGCCCGCGCACTGCTCGCCACGCTCCTGCGCGAAGCGCGGCTGACCGGAGCGGAGGTCGCCGTGCTCAACTCCGCCGCGTCGACCTTTTATGCCCGCCTCGGTTTCCGGGACGGCGGTCGCGGCCGCACCTGGTGGTGCCATCGGCCTGTTTTCGAGGGGGGACTGCCGGATCGCGCGGAGGTGGACCGCGCGGAGGCCATCGGCTTTGGGAATACGGAGGCGATCGCTGCGATGTGGCATCGGGGCCGATTGCCGGAAGACCCGAACCATCCGCTGCCGGGAGGCACGGGCCCGGTGGATCTGGCGGTGCACCACCGGCGCCGGGCGATGGTCGATTGGCTGGAGTCGCATGGTGCCACCGTCACCGCGACCCATGCGTGGACGATCGGGGGCCCCGCGCGGGTGCGCGCCCTCTTGCGCCGGCATCCCGACCGGATCGATCGGCGCGAAGGTCCGTTCGGTGCGACCCCGCTGCATCGGGCCGTGGAGGACGACGATCTCGACCGGGTTCGGTTCCTCGTCGAACACGGTGCCGACACGCACCAGCGCGATGCCCGATTCTCCGCCACCCCGCTGGGATGGGCGCGGCATCTGGGCCGCGCGGCGATCACGGCGCACTTGGTGGCAGCGGGCGCGCCCGCCTGAGGGCATCCCCGTACCGGACATGGTATAGAGTGGGGCGGAATTTGCCCGCCGTGGGGCGTCCGCACGCCCTGCGGGGTTCGCGGCGGGCGCCGCCATGGCTCGGAGGATCGTCTTGAGCCAGCAACCCCATTTCGGCCTGACCGGTCTCGCGGTCATGGGCCAGAACCTCGCCCGCAATGTCGCCCACAAGGGCTTTCCCATCGCCGTGCACAACCGGACGGCGTCGAAGGTGGACGAGTTCCTTGCCGCCTACGGGCACGAGGGGGATTTCACGGGGGCGCGGACGGTTGCGGAATTCGTCAAGGCCCTTGCCGCCCCCCGCACCATCGTGATCATGGTCAAGGCCGGCGCGCCGGTCGACGCGGTGATCGATGAAATCGCTCCGTTGCTCGACCAAGGCGACACGTTGGTCGATGGGGGCAACTCGCACTACGCCGACACGCGGCGGCGCACGGCCGCCCTCGAGGCGAAGGGAATCCATTTCCTCGGCGTCGGGGTCTCCGGGGGCGAGGAAGGGGCGCTGAACGGCCCGTCGATCATGCCGGGCGGCGCCCGCGAGGCGTACGAGCGGATCGCGCCCATCCTGACGCGGATTTCGGCGCAGGTGGACGGCACGCCTTGCTGCGCGTACATCGGCGCCGACGGTGCCGGTCATTACGTCAAGATGGTGCACAACGGCATCGAGTACGCCGACATGCAGTTGATCGCCGAGGCCTACGACCTGCTGCGATCCGTGGGTGGCTTGGACAACGATGCCCTCGCCGATACGTTCACGGAATGGAATTCCGGAGACTTGGATTCGTTCCTGATCGAGATCACAGCGCGCATCTTCCGGGTCCGGGACGCCGACGGCGGGCACCTGGTGGACAAAGTGCTCGACCGTGCCGCTCAGAAGGGCACGGGCAAATGGACGAGCCAACTCGCGCTTGATCTGGGAGTTCCCACCACCGCGATCACCGAGGCCGTGTTCGCTCGGTGCCTGTCGTTCCGCAAGGAGGAACGCGTGGCCGCGTCCACCAAACTCCCGGGACCGGGCGGCGACGGCACCATCGCCGATGTCGCGGGGTTCGTTCGCGATGTCCACGACGCGCTTTATGCGAGCAAGATCGTGGCGTACGCCCAGGGGTTCGTGCAGCTCGACGCCGCGGCGGCCGAAAACGGCTGGTCGCTCGACCGGGGGTCCATCGCCACGATTTGGCGGGGCGGCTGCATCATCCGGGCCCGATTCCTCGACCGGATCAAGGACGCCTACGATGCGGAGCCGGGCCTCGCGAACCTGATGCTCGCGCCCTACTTCACCGAAGCGCTCGAGCGGTGCCAATCCGGCTGGCGGCGTGTGGTGGTAGAGGCGACGTTGCGCGGAATTCCCGTCCCCGCCTTCGCGTCCAGTCTCGCCTATTACGACGGCTACCGCCGGGCGGCGCTCCCAGCCAATCTCATCCAAGCGCAGCGCGACCTGTTCGGCGCGCATACCTACGAACGGTTGGACCGGCCCGGGGATTTCCACTCGACCTGGGAGTAGCTCGGACGAGATGGTCCGCAAGGGCTACATCGAGCGGCAGCTCGAGGGCTTGGCGCAGGTGCTGGCGCGTCTGGCCGGCCTGCCCGACCTCGGCGAGGCCGCGATGCGACGGCGCCTGTCCGAGGCGTGCCGCGAACTGACCGGGCTCGATCTGGGAACGCTGTCCACGCTTTCCGACGCCACCCTCCTGGGGTGCTTCGCATCGGGCGATCGCACGCGGCGTGCCGCGAACGCGGCGGTGGCGGCGCGGCTGCTCGAGGAGCGGGCGCGCATCGAACCAACGGGCGGGCCGGCGCTTCGGCGCAAGGCCCTGTTGCTCGCCGCGGAAGCCATCGCGCTCGAGCCGGTGCTCCGGGAGGGCGAGTTCCGCACCGGTTTCGAACGGTTGCGCCGTTGGGTCGAAACCACGGGAAACACGCCGATGGTCCGTGCCGCCCTCGCGGGAGCGGACGAGGCCCTCGGGCGGCATGCGGCGGCCGAGAGCGCCTGGATCGGCCTCGAGGACGACGGCGATGCGACCGCCAAGGCGAATCGCATCGCCTTCTACGTGCGCTTGCTGGAGCTACCGGACGACGAATTGGCAAACGGCGGACTGCCACGCGAAGAAATTTTGGAAATGTTGCGTGATTGCGAAGGAACTTCCGGATGAGATGCTGTAGTATCTCATTTGCGTCTCGGTTCGTCGCAGGCCGCGAGCATCTTCGGGGGTTGCCCCGTGCGGATGGACTCGCCCCGGAGCGTCGCCGATCGCATGAACCTTCTTTGGGAGCTGCCCGCGCCTAATGGCAGGCGCGGGCCTTTTTCATTTTTGGAAAGGGTTCACGCGGTCCGCGTGAGCGGCAGGCGCGATTCCCCCATCAGGTACAGGTCGACGCCTTGCGCGGCCTCCCGTCCTTCGGCGATCGCCCAAACGATGAGGCTTTGTCCCCGGCGCGCGTCGCCCGCAGCGAACACGCCCGGCAGGTTGGTGGCGTAGTTGTCGTCCACCCGAACATTTCCGCGCGCGTCCTTTTCCAGTCCGAATTGATCCACCAAGGGATGTTCGGGATGCGCGTAGCCGATGGCCACCAGGATGAGGTCCGCGGGGAAGGAGCGCTCCGATCCCGGGACGGGCACGATGCGCCGCCCTCCGCCGGACCGTTCGATCCGTTCCACTTCGACCGCATGGAGCGCGACGACTTTGCCGTCCTTGGCCTCCAAATGCGTGGTGTGGATGCCCCAGACGCGCTCTCCCCCTTCCTCGTGGGCCGGGCTGGTCTTGAGGATGTGCGCCGGTTGCGGCCACCATGGGTTGAGTTCGGGAAGTTCCGCATCGGGTTCGGGGTGGATTTGGAACTGCAGCACGGAGGCGGCTCCTTGGCGCAGTGCGGTGCCGTAGCAGTCGGCGCCGGTGTCGCCCCCTCCGATGATGATCACATGCTTTCCGGCCGCGTCGATCGGATCGGTCACGTCGTCGCCCGCGCAAAGGCGGTTTTGCCGGACCAGATAGTCCATGGCGTTGTGGACTCCCGGGAGGTCGGCGCCGGGCACGCCCAGCGGGCGGGGATGGAGCGATCCGATGCAGAGCAGCACGGCGTCGTGGGTGCGGCGCAGTTCCTCCGCCGTCACGTCGACACCGACATGCACCCCGGTGCGGAAATGGATCCCTTCCTCTTCGAGGAGTTGGAGTCGGCGATCGAGGACCGCCTTGTCCATTTTGAAGTCGGGAATTCCATATCGGAGCAACCCCCCGACACGATCGTCGCGTTCGTACACCACGACCCGGTGGCCCGCGCGGTTGAGTTGCTGCGCGGCGGCGAGTCCGGCGGGGCCGGATCCCACCACCGCGATGGTTTTTCCGGTGCGCGCCGCGGGAATCTCGGGGTGGATCCATCCCTCGGCGAACGCATGATCGACGATGCGCTGTTCGATGGTCTTGATGGTCACCGGCTTGTCGTTGATGGAGAGGACGCACGCATCCTCGCACGGCGCGGGGCAGAGCCGTCCGGTGAACTCCGGGAAGTTGTTGGTGGCGTGCAGGGCGGCGATCGCCTCGCGCCATCGTCCCCGGTACACCAGATCGTTCCAATCGGGAATCAGGTTGCCGAGCGGGCATCCGTTATGGCAGAAGGGCACGCCGCAGTCCATGCACCGCGACGCCTGCGCCGTCAGGTTCGCGGGGGCCATGGGAAGGTAGACTTCGGACCAATCCCGCACCCGCACGTCCTTGGCGCGCTTGGGCGGCGCCTCGCGCGCGACGGTGATGAATGCCTTGCTGTCTCCCATCGGTGCCAACCCGCTCCATATCGATTTTCCCGGGCCGGACGGACCAACGGCCGCCAAAATACGAACGGCCGCCGCGTCAAACGCGGCGACCGTGCCGGGTACGCCAGTGTATCGCACCGCCGAAGGGCGGCGATGGGATCAACGTTTCGGTCCGCGCCCGGCCCTGAGGACCTTGCCGCGATCGGTTTGGAACACGGCCGGCAGCCGATCCCCGTCGCGCACGAGGAAGCGCGCCTTGCCATTGGAAATCAACCATCCATCGCGATTTTCGGAAACGGTCAGCGCGCGGGTCGAGTGCGATACCCAGACGGTTTCTTCGGCATGGGCCGGCAGGGCGGCGCAGAGGGTGACCAGCAGGGCGGGAACGAAGAGTTTCATCATGGTTTTCTCCGGCGCGATCCTCCGTGATCGGGCCGTGGGGATATACGGTCGGGGGCACTGGATTGGTTCCCGGTGGGAACCGGATGCACCGGCCCGGGGGTAATTGGGCCGTGGGTTTCCTAGTGGAACCTTGGAGGATCAGGCTTTGGAAAGACGATCACGATGGACGGGTGCCGCGATCGCGGCGGTGGCGGGGGCTGTCGCCGGGGCGTGCGTGGCGCGCCGGGATTTGCCGATTCCGCTACCCACGGCGGTTGCCGCTCCGCCCTACAGCGCCTCGGCGGAACCGATCGTTCAGGCGGTCCAGGCCACGGCGCCCGCGGTGGTGGCGATCGACACGACCGCACGCCAGGTGTACCGGGTTTTCGACGATCCGATGGACGGGTTCTGGGGCGGAGGTCGCCGCGAGGTGCGCGAGGTTCCCACCGGGCAGGGTTCGGGCGTGCTGTTAGAAGGGGGATATGTCCTGACGAACCAGCACGTGGTCGGCGATGCCGTGGAGACGCAGGGCAGGATCGTGGTGCGCTTGCCGGATGGACGTCGATTTCAGGCGGATCCGGTGGGTGCGGATCGTTCCACCGATGTTGCCCTGCTCAAGGTACGGGGTGGCGCTCGGTTGCCGGTTGCGCCCCTCGGCGATGCGGACCGTCTGCTGCCCGGACAAACCGTGATCGCGATCGGCAATCCCGTTGGGCTCGCGGCGTCCGTATCGGCCGGTGTCGTTTCGGCCCTGGGTCGCCCCATCGACATGGGCGAGCGCATTTACGAGAATCTGATTCAAACGGACACGGCGATCAATCCGGGGAATTCGGGCGGCGCGTTGATCGATCTGGGCGGCCGCGTGGTGGGCATCAACACGCTCGTGCGCAGCGACGCCCAGAATATCGGTTTTGCGATTCCGATCAAGACGGCGTTGCGGGTCGCCGGGGAGTTGCGCAAATACGGCAAGGTGCGCCGGCCGGCCACCGGAATCATCGCGGTCGATTTGGACGAGCGTTTCCGGTCGATGCTCGAGTTGCCGCGCTCCACCTCCGGGGTGTTGGTGTGGAATCTGTACCGTGATTCGCCGGCGGCGCGTGCGGGATTGCGGCGAGGGGACGTCCTGCTGTCGCTGGGCGGAAAGGCGACTCCCGACGAGCCCACCTACCGGCGGGTGCTTTCGGAATTGCGTATCGGAGCGAACGTTGCCGTGGAGGTGCTCCGGGACGGGCGGAGAGCCACGACCAACCTCACCTTGTCCGAGGCTCCGTAACGTCGCCGCGGGGGTCCCGGCCGCGGCGTGCGCGGATTTCTTCGGCCAGGCGACGCAAGTCGTCGTCGGATTCCGGTTCGATGGCCGACTTCGGGTTGGGCGCGGGGTGTCGCGGGCGCATCCACCCGTCGGGCAGTTGGTCGCCTTCCCATTGGCGTCGCGCCCGGGCGGCGACGCCCGCGAGGGCTTCCCGGTCGACATCGTCGGGTTCGAAATGGATTTCCACCACTTCCCCCCGGGATTCGCGGTGCACGGCCTCGGCGATGGAGACATAGAGGGTGTCGCCACGCCGGAATCGGGCGTGGGTGGCCAGGTCGGGATGTCCCACGACCCGTGCGGGTTCGTTGCGTGGGGAGCGCGT
>JBJTRZ010000091.1:0-2540 GCA_046076415.1 Armatimonadota bacterium | reverse complement strand
ATTGACGCCCTCCACTTCGCCGACGATCCGGCTGGAAATGCGTTCCATCAGGTCGTAGGGTAGTCGCGCCCAGTCGGCGGTCATGGCATCCTCGCTGCTCACCACCCGAAGCACGATCGGGTATTCATAGGTGCGCTTGTCGCCCATGACGCCCACGGACCGGGTGTCGGGCAGCACGGCGAAGCTCTGCCAAACCCGCCGGTAGAGTCCGGCCTTCTTGATCTCCTCAACCACGATCGCGTCGGCGTTGCGCAGGATCTGCAGTTTGTCGAACGTGATTTCGCCGAGGATGCGGATGGCGAGGCCGGGTCCGGGGAAGGGTTGGCGCCAAACCATGTCGGAGGGCAGGCCGAGTTCCTCGGCGACCCGACGCACTTCGTCCTTGAACAGGTACCGCAGCGGCTCCACCAGTTTGAGCTTCATATGCTCCGGAAGGCCGCCCACGTTGTGGTGCGTCTTGATCTTCGCCGCGTTCTTGGTGCCCGATTCGATCACGTCGGGATACAGCGTGCCCTGCGCGAGGAATTCCGCGCCTTCGATGCCGTTGGAAATCTCGTCGAAGACCGCCACGAATTCGTTGCCGATGATCTTGCGCTTCCGCTCCGGATCGACCACGCCCTCGAGCTTTCGGAGGAAGCGCGCCTTTTCATCGGCGTACACCAACTGGATGTTGAACGCATCCGCGAAGTTGCGCTTGACCTGCGTGCCTTCGTCCTTGCGGAGGAACCCGGTATTGACGAAGATGCAGGTGAGCTGGTCGCCGATGGCCTTGTGCACGAGCGCGGCGACGGTGCAGGAGTCGATGCCGCCGGAGAGGCCGCAGATGACCTTCTTGTCGCCCACCTGGGCGCGGATCGCCTCGACCGCTTCCCGTATGAACGACGCCATGGTCCAGAGGCCTTGGGCGGCGCAGTGGTCGTACAGGAAGTTGCGGATAATTTCGGTGCCCCACGGGGTGTGGACCACCTCGGGGTGGAACTGCACGCCGAAGAGCCGGCGCTGGGTGTCGGCCATGGCCGCCACGGGAGTGACCGACGTGACGGCGGTGACCTTGAATCCGGGGGGCGGCGCCTCGACCGTGTCGCCATGGCTCATCCAGCAGACGAGTTCGCGGTTGAGGCCCCGGAACAGATCGGTGTCGTCGGTGACATCGAGCTGGGTCTTGCCGTACTCGCGGTTGGTGCTCGGGCTGACCTTGCCGCCGAGCGCGCGGCTCATCAGCTGCATGCCGTAGCAGATGCCCAGGATCGGGATGCCCGCCTCGAAGATCGCCGGATCCACCTGCGGGGCGCCGGGCTCGTAGCACGACGACGGTCCGCCGGAGAAGATGATGCCGATCGGCTTGCGGGCGAGGATGTTCTCCAGATCGGTGTCGGAGGGCACGATCTCGCAGTACACCTTGCACTCGCGCACCCGGCGCGCAATGAGTTGGGTGTACTGTGCCCCGAAGTCGAGCACGACAACGTTCTCTTCGGGACGCGGGATCGAGGCGGCGGCGTGCGCCATCAGGCGATCCTCCAGACAGGGGCAAAAACAGGGGTGGTCAAGACCATTCTCCGGGGGGTTTGAAGGCTATCCTACCATGCCGGCGGAAGGGGTTCCGATCCGTCCGGAAGGGGGCGGCGCACCGGATTCGACCACGGCCGCGCGTGGTTTGGAGAACACGTTCGAGCGCCATCGGTTCCGAAAAAACATGCGCCCCGGACGTGGCCGGGGCGCTGGCGGGATCGGGGGCCGGATCAGCCGACGCCTTGGGCGCGCTGCAGGCTCTTGCCCTCGGTGGGAAGGCTGGGCGCGACCAACATTTCCACCTGCTGCATCTCGCCAATGGTGCGGGCGCCGAGCGAACCCATCGAAAGGCGCAATGCCCCGACCAGGTTCATCGTGCCGTCGTCGCGGTGCGCCGGACCGAGCAGGATTTCCCGCAACGTGCCCGACACGCCCACTTGGATGCGGGTGCCGCGGGGCAGGTCCGCCGACGACGTGGCCATGCCCCAGGAGAATCCGGGTGCCGGCGCCTCGGCAGCCGCCGCGATCGTCGAACCGAGCATCACGGCGTCCGCGCCCGCCGCGATCGCCTTGGCGATATCGCCGCCATTGCGAATGCCGCCGTCGGTGATGATGGGAACATAGCGCCCGGTGGCCGCATGGTGGTCGTCGCGCGCCGCGGCGCTGTCGGCCGTGGCGGTGATCTGCGGCACGCCGATGCCAAGCACCTTCCGGCTCGTGCAGATGTGGCCCGGACCCACGCCCACCAGCACCGCCGCGGCTCCGGCCTGCATGAGTTCGAGCGTGGCTTGGTAGCCGACCGTGTTGCCCACGATCACCGGAATCGGCGATTGGCGGCAGAATTCGGCCACCGGGAACTCCGGGATGGCGCTCGAGGAGAAACGAACCGTGCCCACGGTGCTCTGGATCACGAAAATGTCGGCGCCGGCACCGATCGCAGCCTCGGCCGCCACCTGCGCCGTATGCGGAGCCGCCGCGATGGCCGCGACCCCGCCCGCGTCCTTGATCTCGCGCACGCGGCGGGCGATCAG
>JBJTRZ010000090.1:0-3214 GCA_046076415.1 Armatimonadota bacterium | reverse complement strand
GGCGGATTTGATTCGATTGCTCGACACGCTCCGCGACCACTACGCCGTGAGCGACGACCTCGAGGCTTCGGTGGAGGCGAATCCCTCCGACGTCGACCTCGCCACGCTCTGCGCCCTGCGGGCGGGCGGGGTCGACCGTGTTTCGTTCGGCGTGCAAAGCTTCGACGACCGCACGTTGCACATGATCGATCGCACGCATGGCGCCGAGGATGCGCGGCGGGCGGTGGCCGCGGCGCGGGCGGCGGGACTGCGCACCTGGTCGATGGATCTGATATTCGGGCTGCCTCGGCAAACGGTGCGGGACTGGGAGCGAACCCTCGACGCAGCGCTTCAGCTCGAGCCTCCGCACCTTTCGGTCTACGGTTTGACCATCGAGGATCGGACTCCGTTTCAGGCACGGATCGAGCGTGGACGGTTGACCGTGCCGGGGGAGGAGGCGCAGGCGGCGATGTTCGCGCATGCGCTGGAACGGATTCCGAGCGCGGGTTTGAACCGTTACGAGATATCGAACCATGCCCGTCCAGGCCACGAGTGTCGGCACAACCGTATGTACTGGCGCAACGGGGAGCATTTCGGTTTCGGTGCGGGCGCGGCAGGCTACCGGAACGGAGTGCGCACCGTCAATGTCCGCCGCCCCTCGGAGTATATTCGTCGCGTCGCCCAAAGCCCGAGGAATCCGTTCGAGGATCGGGAGCAGCTCGACGACGACGCGCGGCTTGGGGAAACGATGATGGTCGGTCTGCGCGTGACGGAGGGGGTCGACCTGGACGAAATGTCGCACCGTTTCGGCGTGAACGTCGCGAAGCGCTACGCCGAGGCCATTCGCTGGGCCGTCGACCGCCGCTTGGCGGAGTGCGTGGACGGTCGCCTGCGGCTCACCCGGGAAGGCTTGCCGCTCGCGAGCGAGGTGATGGCCCGCTTCCTTTAGCCGTGGCGCCCGCGCGGATGTTCGACTTCCTCGTGGTGGCGTCGTTCCTCCTCGAACGGCTCGGTGTGGATGACCACCTCCATGCCGGGGAGCGCCTTGCGGATCCGGTCCTCCAGATCCTCGGTCAGGGCATGGGCCTCCCGCAGCGAAAGGTCGTCGTCGACCTGGATGTGCACGTCGACATGGCGTTCCCCGCCGCTCCGGCGGCTGCGGAGTTTGTGGTAGGAAAGGACGCGACCGTCGCCGCGCAGTATGCCCTCGACCACCTCGATTTCGTCGTCGGGCAAACGACCATCGAGCAGGAAGCCCACCGCGTCGCGGCAGATTCCGCTGGCCGTGCGCACGACCATGAACGCCACTCCGAGGGCGACCAGGGGATCGAAACGGGCCTCGCCGGTCGCGGCCACCAGTCCCAGGCCCACGAAGACCGCCGCCGACGTCCAGACGTCGGTCATGAGGTGGTGGGCGTCGGCCTCGAGCGCCGGGGATTCGGTTTCGCGGGCCACCCGGAACAATCGGCGGGCGACGCCGATGTTGACCGCCGCCGAAACTCCCATGGCGACCATGCCCCAAACCGGAGTGTGCGCGTGGGTGCCCCCGAAGAGCGATCGCACGGCCGACACCGCGATGACGCCGGCGGCCACGAAGATCAAAATGCCTTCGATCAGCGACGAAAGCGCCTCGAACTTTCCATGACCATAGGGATGTCGATCGTCGGGCGGCGCGTCAGCGGCGCGCACGGCGAAATACGCGATCACCGCGGCAACCAAGTCCGTGGCCGAGTGAACCGCCTCGGACAGCACCGCCACCGATCCAATCCCGAAGCCGACGGCGAGTTTGCCGAGCACCAGCAAGGTGTTGGAGATCACGGAAAGGCGGGCCGCAGCCACCTTTCCCGCGGGTCGGGCTCCATCGCCTCGCGCTACCGCCATGACGCGATCAGTGTATCAGCGCGCCCGGAAGGTCGGCGCTGGTGGCGCTGGCCGGAGGTGGGGTACGATTGCGCATGCGTCGCGCCTTCACGCTGATCGAGTTGCTGGTGGTGATCGCCATCATCGCCATCCTCGCCGCGATCCTCTTCCCTGTTTTCGCGCAAGCAAGGGAAAAGGGGCGGTCGATCACCTGCCTTTCCAACCAGCGCCAACTGGGCATCGGTTTGGGCATGTATTTTCAGGACAACGACGAGACGATTTTCTTCTTCGGCCACAACGTGGACCGCTCGCGGGCCAATCCCGGTGCCCCGCTCGGAGCCCGCGCGGACAACCGTTGGTGGAATCAAATCCTGCCCTACACCACCAACAGCCGCGGCCTGCTCGTCTGCCCCTCGGATTCGGGGCGTACTCCCAATTCGACCGACGGCAAGCCGCGCTCCTATGTGGCGAATCGGGCGGTCGAGAACCTCGCCTTGGCGCAGGTCGAGTTTCCGGCGTCCGTGATCGTGGTCACGGAAAAAGGAGCCGGTTTCGACGACTCATGGTTCGAACCGCCAAAGAACCTTTACGATAAACCGGGATTCGGGCGACCCGTGCTGGCGATGGATCGCCACCATGGCGGCTTCAACGCGATGTTCTTCGACGGCCACGCGAAATGGCTGTCGCGCGGGGCGATGCTCTCGGATCCGTGCGGGCTGCCGTGGTCCGGCGTCGATTTGATGCGGCTTTATCCGATTCCGGTACCGAATCCGGCGCGCACGCCGTGGCACGCCAACTGTCCGTACTAAGCCGCCGCGGGGATCAGTCCTCTTCGGATTCCGAACTCGCCTGCCGGAGGGCGGGCGGGGTTTCCGGCAACCGGGAGACTTCGGGCCACTGCCGATGCCACGGGGTTGCTTGTTCGAACGCATGGGCGACGCGCAGCACGAGGTCCTCCCGGAAGAGCCGTCCGGTGAACTCGATCGAACTTGGCAGCCCCGACGCGGTTTTGCCGCACCGCGCAATGCAGGTTGGATGGCCCGTCAAGTTGGTCCACGTGATCGACGGTGCGGCACCCGCCGGCACCACGTAAACATCCACCGCTTCAGGGGCGAGGCCGGTGCTTGCTGCCGTGGTCCGGCGTCGATTTGATGCGGCTTTATCCGATTCCGTTACCGAATCCGGCGCGCACGCCGTGGCACGCCAATGGTCCGTGCCAAGCCGCCGCGGAGATCAGTCCTCTTCGGATTCCGAATTCGCCTGCCGGAGGGCGGGCGGGGTTTCCGGCAACCGGGAGACTTCGGGCCACTGCCGATGCCACGGGGTTGCTTGTTCGAACGCATGGGCGACGCGCAGCACGAGGTCCTCCCGGAAG
>JBJTRZ010000089.1:0-11537 GCA_046076415.1 Armatimonadota bacterium | reverse complement strand
CGATCCGGTGCATGTCGGTCCCTCCCGGCTCGAAACGCGCCGACAACTCGGGGAAATCCGCGTGCTCGAGGCCACGGCCGTGTGCGGCGAACCGTCGCCGTTCGGCACCGCATTGGAGGCGGGGGAACGTTGGTTGGGACGGGCGAGCGAACTTTGCCACGTGGTGGACATACGCGCCTGTCGTCTGGCGGGCATCCACCCCTGGCCCGAGGCGGTGGCCCGCGGTACCGCCCGGGAGGACGGCGTGGTGGAACCGCCATCGGCGCCGTACCGCATCGTGCAGCCGGCGGACCTGCCGCCGTTGCCCAAGCCGAAACTCTCGCCGCGTGCGGCCCGGATAGAGGGCTGGAAATCCAAGCTCCTCGATCTGACGCTGCGCAACAAACTGCTCAACGACGCGGAGGGCTCGGGCCTGCCGCTGGCTCCCCAAGGCGAAACGGCGCTCATCGCGCTGCTGGGGGAGATGATTGCGGAACGTTCCCTCGCGCTGCGTCCCACGGCGGGAGTGCCTACGGAGGCGGGAGCGCCGGAGCAGGCGGAGGAACTGCGGCGGGGGGTGCTCCGGACCCAGCTTCCCGAGGAAGTTCTCTTCGCCCGGGGAACCAAGACGTACCGCGATGCGCGCAGTTCGCTCGAGGAAACGGGGGCGCGATCGCTTTACTTGGCCCTCGGATTCCTGGAGTTCACGCTCGAGCATCGACCCGCGCCCGTCCGCGCCCCGCTGCTTCTGGTCCCGGCGTCGATGGAGCGCATTTCGCGGTCGGAAGGATTCCGGGTGCGCATGGTGCCCGACGAGATCGTGCCCAATGTGGCGCTGGTCGAGTATCTGCGGGCCACGCAATCCAAGGAACTCGCCTTGTCCGCCGAGTGGGTCGCGGAGGGCGATCCGAGCGGATTGCAGCCCCTTTTGGACCATGTTCGCAACTCCATGAAGGACGTGCCGGGCGCGCGTGTGCTTCCCATCGCCAAACTCGGCAACTATTCGTTCAAGAAACTTCCGCTCTTCGAGGAAATGCGCCAGCGGGGCGACATATTGGCGGCGCATCCGGTGGTTTCGGCGCTGCTCGACCGGGACGCGGATCCGGCGCTGCGCGATGTTCCGCTCGTGGGAGCCGCGGACGTGGTCCGCGAGGCTCGGTACGCGTCGTTGCGCCTCCCGCTTCCCGCCGATAGTTCGCAAATGGCGGCGGTGCTGTCCGCCACCGCCGGGCGCACGTTCGTGCTGCAAGGGCCCCCCGGCACCGGGAAAAGCCAAACGATCACCAATCTGCTGGTGGAATGCCTCGCGCGCGGGAAACGGGTGCTTTTCGTGGCCGAGAAGAGCGCGGCGCTCGAGGTGGTTTCCGAACGGCTTCGGCGCACCGGACTCGGAGACTTCGCCCTCGACCTCCACGCGGACAACGCCACGAAAACGCATTTCACCGCGCAGGTCAAGGCGACATTGGCCCTGCTCGATGCCGACCCGGCGCCGTCGCTTGCCGATCCGGTTCCGCTGGCGGCGGAGCTGGACGCGGTTTCGGACCGACTCGCGAGCGCGCTCGACGGGCTGCATGCCCGCCGGGGCAACGGGTTGAGCATCTTCGACGCCATCGACCGCGCGTTCGCCCTTGGCGAAGCGAACCCCGCCTGCGCGGACCATCCGGCCCTCGCCGGAAGGCTCGACGGCGCGGTGGTGTCGGTGGACGGCGACCCGAATATCGGCGAGCTGGTCGATGTCGTCGAAAATCTGGCCTCGGCGCACGACGGTATTCCGGCCGGGTGTGCGGACGCGCTTTCCGATTTCGATCCGGAAACGGTGATCGGCCCCGAGGAGAGTTCCGCGCTGGGAACCGCGGCCGCGGCCGCGCTTTCCAGCCTGGGCGCCCTTGAATCGGCGATCGACGCGTTGGCGCGAACGTGCGGTGTTCCCCCGCCGCGAACCTTGGCCGGTGCGGATGTGCTCCGTGCCGTCGCGGGGGCGCTCGACACCGGGCACCCGGCGACCGCGTGGCTGGCCAAGATAGCGCTGGAGCCGGACCATGCCCGAGCCCTCGACACCTGCGTCCATGCGCTCAAGCTTGACCAGGCGGCGGTCGCCGCCTCGGCGGCGATCGACTCCGGATACGATCGGTCGGTGCTCGAGGCCCCGTTGGACCAGTGGGCGGGCGACCTGCGCGCCGCGCGGGAGAAAGGCGCGATTCCGCGCTGGTTCGCGGTGCGCAAAGGCCGATCGCGATTGATCCGGCTTTCCATAGGGTCGCCGGAGACGCAATTGCCTGCGCTGCTCGCGGAGGTCGAGGCGCTGATCGGAAGGCGGACCGCGATCGCGGCGGTCCAACCTTTCGTCGATTCGCTCGCGCCATTCCGATTCGAGGGTCGTCCGATCGATCACGATGCCGGGTTGCGGGCGGTGGAGTGCGCCCTTCGGTTTGCGGAGTTGGTGCGGCGCAACCACCCCGAGGCGATCGATGCGCTGGCGCGTCATGTTCCGGACGCGGTTTCGGCGGGTCGGTTGGGTCCGGCGGTGGCGGCGGCTGCCCAAGCCCATCGGATGTGGGTCGACGCGGTCGGCGGGCTCGAACCGGTGGGGGCGACGCCGGCGATGGATCACGGGGGAGCGGGATTCGCCGATGCGCGCGAGCGGCTGCTGCGTCTCGGCGACGGGTGGCGCGGCCTTCCGGCGTGGAGTGGATTCACCGTGGCACGGCGTGGCGCGCGGGACCGTGGGTTGGTGGAAGTGGCGGAGGCGCTGCGGTCCGGATCGCTGAAGGCGGCGGATGCGCCGGCCGCGGTGGAGGCCGAATTGCTCTCGGCATGGGTACGGTCGCGTCTGCGCGCCGAACCCGCCCTCGCGGATTGCGGCGAGGACCGAACGGCTTCCCTGCGGGACCGTTTCCGCTCCGGGATCGAGACCTATCGGCGCGCGGTGCCCACCGCCGTCGCGGCGCGCGTCCGCGCGGCCGCCCGCGCCCGGCTCGCCGACACGTCGATTCCCGGAAACCGGTCGGCGGTCCAGCAATTGAATCAATTGCGGGTGGTTTCCACGATCCGACGCCCCATCCGGCGGGTCCTCTCGGAGACGGCATCGGCGATGGCGGTGATCAAGCCGTTGGTGCTCGCCAGTCCCCTGACCGCATCCACGTTGCTGCCGCCTGATTTCCCCTCGTTCGATCTCGTGGTCTTCGACGAGGCGTCGCAGGTGCCGGTGTGGGACGCGGCGTGCGCGATGCTCCGCGGTGCGTCCTGCGTGATCGTGGGCGATTCGCGCCAGCTGCCACCCACGCGTTTCTTCGAGCGCAAGGACAACGCATTTTCCGATTCCGGCGAACTGGGAGACTCCGACTTCGCGGATGCGCTCGAGCCGCTGGAGAGCGTGTTGGACGAGGCCGTGGCCTCGGGGATTCCGCAACAGAGCCTGCTCTGGCACTACCGATCCAAGGATGAACGGCTGATCGAGTTTTCGAATCGACGCAGTTATGGCGCGCGGCTCAAGACGTTTCCCGCGGCCCACCGCGCGCACCCGAACCTGGGCGTCGAATTTCGCCACATCCGCGGCGTGTACGATCGCGGGGGGTCGGCCACCAACGCGGCCGAGGCGGAGGCGGTGGTCGCAGAGATTCGCAAACGTTTGCTCGACGAGGATGCGTGCCCGGCCAATCGATCGATCGGCGTCGTCACGTTCGGTGTCGCGCAGCAGACTAAGGTGCAGGACTTGCTTGACGATGCGCTCGACGCCGACCCGCAGCTGCGTGCCCGGGTGGCCGAAACCGCGGCGGCCGGCGAGGTGCTTTTCGTGAAGAATTTGGAAAATGTGCAGGGCGACGAGCGCGCGACGATGTTGTTTTCGGTGTGCTACGGCCCCGACGCGGCCGGCAGGCTGAACCACAACTTCGGGCCGTTGAATCTGTCGGGCGGGGAACGTCGACTCAACGTTGCGGTCAGTCGGGCCCGGGAAAAGGTCGTGGTGTTCTCCTCGATCCGGGCTTCCGACCTCGACCCGCGCAAATGCACGGCGCCCGGCGCCCGCGACCTGCGCGACTACCTCGCCTTCGCCGAGCTGGGTACCGTTCCTGCCACGCGCGACGAGGCCGCCCAAATCGGAGGCGTCGAAATCCAGGCTTTGGAGCGGCGCCTGGCGCGCCGCCTAGAGGAGCGAGGCTTCCACGTCGACCTGCACGTGGGCCGGTCGCAGGACTACCGCGTGTCGCTCGCCCTCGCGCGTTCCGAATCCCCGGAGCACTGGGTGCTCGGGGTCGAGCTCGACGGTGCATTCCATCGCGCCGCCCCGACCGTGGCCGACCGCGAAGTCGTGCGCCCCGGAGTGATGCATGCGCTGGGGTGGAAAACGGTGGTGGTGGGAGCGGTGGATGTGCTCCGCGACGAGGATCGGGTGGTGGAGCGTATCGTGGCCGCGGTGCCCGCCTAGCGCATCGAAGGGCTTGCCGCCCGGGCGAGCGTTTGCGCGGCGGTCCGAACCATCGCGTCGAGGCGCGCCTGCCCGGGATCGCTGGAGGCCCGGGCCCGTCCTCGGCGGATGGTTTCGGTGTGGACCATGCCCCAGACTTCGATCGCCACGGTCCCGGCCGCGGTGCGGGCGCAGGCCGGCGCGGTTTTGGGCAGGGCCACCGCGGCGAGCTCCGCGGGCGCGAGGTGGATTCCGCGGCGTGCGAGATAGGCGCGGGTCTCCCGGATCCGTTTGGCCCGGCCCGCTGGGGGCACCGGCTCGGGGCGTACCGGATGCGCCGGCACGATCTTGCCGGGCGGCGACCAAGGCGGCGCCAAACTCGAAACGGCGCGGCTCGCGTCGATGAAACGACGTAGTGCTTCGGGATCGCGGCCGGCGACGACGCGTGCACGAAGTTCGCAAGCTCCGCGGAACCACCGGGCCGAGCGGACATCCCCTTGGGCGGAAAGCGCGGCCGGGATGGGCTCCGGGGTCGCCCGAACGTAGCCTGCCAGGAATGGAAGCCGTTCCAATGCCCAGGGATCGGGTGGATCGAGGGAGCGCATCGAGGGCAGGGACGTTCCACCGGCGGTTCGGGTTCCGGGTGGTCGCGACTATCGGTACAATTCCAAGGACGCGAATACACGGTTCATGGACGATTTCAAACGGCTGCTGCGCTACCTCCGACCCTACCGCGTCCGCGTGGCGATGGCCGTGGCGCTGATGATCGTGGTGACCTTGTCCGCGATTCCGATGCCCTTGTTCCAGAAACAGGTGCTCGATGTCGCCATTCCCCGCCGCGACGAGCGGATGCTATGGAGCATATTCGCCGGGGTCATCCTCCTCTACGGAGCCCGCGCCGGAGTCTCGTACGCGCTCAACTACCTGATCTCGTGGCTCGGCCAGCGCATCGTTTTCGACCTGCGTTTCCAGTCGTACCGGCACCTGCAACGCCTCTCCCTCGCGTATTACGACGGGCAACAACCGGGCAAGATCATGTCGCGCCTGACCGCCGACATCGATGTCATCCAGTACACGTTGACCTCGGGCTTCGTGACCCTGATCACCGATGTCGCCACCCTGTTCGTGATCATCGGGTGGTTGTTTTGGAGCGAATGGCGCCTCGCCGCGATCGCCACCGGCATCCTGCCGCTGTACGTGCTCAACTACAAATTGCTGCTTGGTCGGATCCGTTCCGTGTCTATCGAGCTGCGCGAAAAGTGGGAGCAGATGGTGGGTGGGCTCACGGAGCGCATCGGGGGCATCGCCGTGGTCAAGGCGTTCGCCCGGGAAACGTGGGAAATCGACCGATTCCGGACGGGAGAGAAGGATCGTTTCCGCATCGGGATGGTGCAAAACCGACTCAACCGATTCCTCGGCGCTTCGAGCCAGGTGATCCGGGTATTCGGAACCTGCGCGCTGCTCTGGTACGGCGGAAAGTTGACGCTCGGGAGGCAGCTGCGCCCGGGCGAACTCCTCGCGTTCTATTCCTACCTCGCGTATCTTTACGATCCGGCCGTGCGCGTGGTGGATTTCAATGTGCAGTTGCAGTGGGCCAGCGCTGCGATCCGCCGGGTTTTCGACACCCTCGACACGCGTCCCGAAATCATCGATTCCCCCGACGCAGTGGCGCTGCCCACCGTGCGCGGCGAAGTGGTTTTCGACCACGTGATGTTCGGCTACGATCCCGACCAGCCGGTTTTGAGCGATATCGATTTCCGGGTCGAGCCCGGCGAGGTGATCGCGGTGGTGGGGCCGAGCGGCGCGGGAAAATCGACCTTGGTCAACCTGCTCGCCCGTTTCTACGACGTTTCCAAAGGTGCCATCCGCATCGACGGCCACGACATTCGCAATGTTCGGCTGGAGAGCATGCGCCGGCACATCGGCATGGTGGCGCAGGAGACCATCCTCTTTTCGGTGTCGCTCAAGGAGAACATCCGGTACGGGCGCAAGGATGCCTCCGACGCGGACGTGATGGCCGCGGCGCGTGCGGCCGATATGGACTCCTTCATCCGGAGCTTGCCGGAGGGTTACGAAACCAAGATCGGCGAGGATGGCATCAAGCTCTCCGGCGGGCAGAAGCAACGCATGGCGATCGCGCGGGCGCTCTTGACCGATCCGCGCATCCTGATCCTCGACGACGCGACTTCGGCGCTGGATTCGCACACCGAGGCGAACATCCAATCCGCCTTGGCGGAGTTGATGAAGGGGCGGACCAATTTCGTGATTGCCCACCGGCTTTCGACCATCCTTGGCGCCGACCGCATCCTGGTGATGGACGGTGGGCGCATCGTGGATTTCGGCACCCATGCGGAGCTCGTCGCGCGACCGGGAGTGTACCGGGATCTCTACAACGAGCAGTTCAAAACCGTGGGCGAGCTCAGCGCCGAGGAGCGCGCGCGGCTGCTCGGCGCGGTTTGACCCCGGGCTTTCCGGTGGGCCGTGCCGGCTTCGCAGGAGCCGGGGAAGGCGCGGAAGGCTTGGCATCGGCCTTCGCGGGGGCGGTCTTGTCCCAGACGCTGCCGGCGGGCGGGCGCCACGCGCCGTCGAAGCCGAGTCCGTAGGCCTCCGCCATCCGGTTGAAGAACGCGAAGAGCGCGGTGATGAAACTCGTCTCGAAGAGCTCCTCGTCGCTCCAGCCGAGGCTCCGCAGGCTCTGCCCCATGGCGTCGGTGACCTTCGAGGGTTCGCGGGTCAGCACCCCCACGTAGCGCAGCAGCGCTTGTTCACGCGGCGGCAGGCTGGAGAGATCGCCGTCGGCGAGGGCCACCCGGTCGACGGTTTCGTTGTCGGCTCCCTGCGACCGCAGGAAGGTTGCGTGCGAGGACGTTCAGTATTTGCACCGGTTGATGCCCGACACATACGTGGCGATCATCTCCTTGAGGCGCCTGGGCAGCGCGGTGTTGTCGGCGAAGATCGATGTTCGGCTGAGCCGGTCGAACGTTTCCATCCATTCGGGCCGCAGGCTCATGGTTTTGAGGATGGAGGGAACCGGAAATTTGCCCCCACCAAGGTTGCGGTACGTTTCCGCCGCCTGCGGGGAACCTTCGTCGATCCAGGCGAGTCGCGCGGTGGAAAGGGCCTTGAGGATGGCGGGAAAGACCACGCCGGGGTCGGCGGAGCGCGCCAGCTCGTGTCCGAATCGGTCGTGGACCAACACGGTGGGCAGTTCCTTGATTTCGAACTGCGCGCAGACCGGGGCTCCGATGGAGTCCACCGCCACCAGATGCAGGCCAACCTGATCGGAGTTGCGGCGGCGGGCGACGAAATCGGCGACGATCGCGCGGTCCGACGGCGACTCCGGGTTGTAGAACACGGTCACGTTCGGAACATTGGGCAGGGCCGCGACCGTGCGGTCGAAGCGGTTGCCGCGCGAAACGTGCAGTGCTTCCGTGAACGCATCCGATCGAGGAGGCGCGGGCGGTTGGGCCAAGCCGATCGCCGGGCACGCGACGAGCGCGGCGAAGGCGAGGGCGGACGCTCTCCAGCGGGACATCGAGGCATGGTACCCGAACCGGCGGCGCATTCCGCACCCGCTCGCGGCGGCAGGGTTCACGGAAGGTCGAAGAGCAGCGCGTGTCCGGTGCCGGTGCACGCGATCCGGTCCTCGCCGGTCGCCAGCGCCGCGTCGCCGGTCGCAAGCGCGTGTCCACCGACCTCGAACGCACCGTCCACCACGTGCAGATACGCCCGTCGTCCGGGTTCGAGCGCGTGTTCGAGGGTCTGTCCGGTCAGGCGCGTGGAGTAGAGCTCGGCCAACTGGTGGATGGGCAGCGAGCCGTCGCGACCGTCGCGCGAGACCAGCGCCTGCCATCTTCCGTGCTGGTCCGCCTCGGGAAAGTGCTGCTCGCCATAGCGCGGTTCCACGTCGATTTCGTTCGGTTCGATCCAGATTTGCAAAAGGTGCAGCCAGTGGGTCTCGGAGCCGTTGAACTCGCTGTGGCGGACTCCGCGTCCCGCGCTCATGCGCTGGATGTCGCCGGGGCCGAGGGTGCCCCCGGCGCCGGTGGAGTCGGCGTGGGCCACGGTGCCCGAGAGCACCACGGTGACGATTTCCATGTTGTCGTGGGGATGCGTGCCGAATCCACGTCCCGGCGCGAACCAGTCCTCGTTGATGACCCGCAGCGGGCCGAAGCCCATGTGCGCGGGATCGTGGTAGTTGGCGAACGAGAACGAATGGAACGACCGGAGCCAGCCCCGGTCGGCGTGGCCGCGCTCGGCGCTGCGGCGGATGGCGATCATGGGAATTTCCTCGCATACGAGGACGCGGAGGAGGGCGGCGAAGTTCCCGCCACGCGGCGATAGCATGCGGGGAGTGGACGCGGAGGAGGAGATTCGATCGTTGCTGCGCGCCGGGCGGCACCGGGAGGCGCGGGAGGCGGCGATCGCGCGGGTGCGGGGAATGCCGGGCGACGACGCGGCGGTGGCGTTGCTGCTCGAGGTGGAACGCAGGGCGGTCGAAGCGGAGCGTCGCCAGCGCGCGGACGAGGGCGATGAAACGTTTTCGGGAATGTTCGGGCAGTCGATCGATCGTCGCCGGTTGCGCGGCCGGATTCAGTTGGTGGCGGGGGTCGTGCTGCTCATGGTGGCGGGTTGGTGGTTGGTCAATGGCGTGCGGGTCGGTCCGCGCGGCACATTTCCGATGCGGATGAAGTCCGGTGCCACGCGCGATGTCGGTCGTACCGAAGCGTTCCGCACCGCGGCGCTGATCGCCGGGGTCTCGCTGTTCGGCTTCGCCGGCTACTGGCTCTCGCGCCGGCGGGATGAGGCGGGTTGACACCGCTCTGGTGCGCGGGTATTTTCCTTGTGAAGGATTTCACGAACGGTTTCCCGCACCATGAGCGCGCCCGCTTCCCCCACGTTCCTGCCCACCGCCACCGCATCGCTGCGTGCTCCGGAATCGTCGATCGACGCGATTGCGGAGAAGGTGTTCGCGGGCGAGCGCCTCTCTGCGGACGACGGGTTGGCGTTGTTCCACCATCCGCGCCTCGATGAGCTGTCGATGCTTGCGGACCATGTGCGCCGCCGCCTCAACCCCGATCCCGTCGTCACCTACATCGTCAGCCGCAACATCAACTACACCAATGTGTGTTGGGTCCGCTGCGGGTTCTGCAACTTCTATCGAACGCCGGGCGACACGTCGGGCGAATCGTACGTGCTGTCGCGCGAGGAGATCGGTCGCAAACTCTCCGAACTGCGCGCGCTCGGCGGGGTCGAGATGCTCATGCAGGGCGGGCTCAATCCCAAGCTGCGCATCGAGTGGTACGAGGATTTGCTCTCGTGGATGCGGTCGGAGTTTCCCGAAATCATCCGCCACTGCTTTTCGCCGGCGGAGTTGATCTACCTCGCCAAGATTTCGAAGCTCGATCTCGGGGAGGCGTTGACCCGGCTCAAGGCGGCGGGTTTGCAGTCGATTCCCGGCGGGGGAGCGGAGATCTTGACCGACCGGGTGCGCCGGCACATCAGTCCGTACAAGGACACCGCCGACGAGTGGATCGAGTGCATGCGGGTGGCGCATCGGGTGGGGCTGCACTCCACGGCCACCATGATGTACGGCTCGATCGACACGTTCGAGGACCGGGTCGAGCATTTTGTCCGTTTGCGTTCGCTACAGGACGAGTCGCTTGCGGGAAGTCCCGCGCACTTCCGTGCGTTCGCGGCGTGGAACTACCAGCCCGACGGCACGGAGCTCGGGGGAGTGCGCGCGAGTGGTTTCGATTATCTGCGCACCATCGCCATCGCGCGCTTGATGCTCGACAATTTCCCGCATATCCAGGCCAGTTGGGTGACCCAGGGGCCGAAAATCGGTCAGATCAGCTTGTCGTACGGGGTCGACGATTTCGGGCAGACCATGATGGAGGAGAACGTGGTTTCCGCCGCCGGATGCACGTTCGCGGTGCCGCTCGAAGAGATGGAGCGGCTGATCGTCGACGCGGGTTATGTTCCCCGCCGTCGCAACACGCGGTACGAGCGGCTCTAGTCGGCGCGGCCGCCGGTCAGGGCAGGTTTTCGCCCAGCCACAGTGCGAGCCCGATGGTCGTGCGAACGCGCGTTCCATCGACGATGCCATCCCCGTCGCTCGCCCGCTCCTCGGGACGTGGGAGCAGGCGTTCCACCGCTTCGGGGTGGAAGATCGTGTGCAATTGTTCCCGGAACGGCTCGGCGGTTCGACGGATCTCCTTCCACCCCGGGCCGTCCACGGCGTGCACGCGGTAGTAGAAACGTCGGTCTTCGGTCGTGCGTTCGAACCGGCGCCGCATGCGCCGCAGGGCGCGGGCTCCGGTGCGGTTCCACGCGCGAACCACGGCGGAGTCGACCACCAACGGCGTGGTGTCGTGGGAATTACGGTCCAACGGAAGCCGGGCCAGGTCGGGAAACGCTTCCTCGAGCAGCGCCAACTGCAGCGACCGCCCCTGCAACTCTTCGTAGGGCATCGCGGCCAAGGCGTGGCGCAACCGTCGGCGCGCGAACGGCAGGGTGGTCCAGGCACCGCGGGCCAGCCGCCATCCCATGCCGGCCACGTGGAAGCGCTGGCGATGTGCCAAATCGAAGGCCCAGGAGCGCCTCCAACCTTCGTCGCCACCTTCGATCCACGCCCGACGAAGCGCCGCCATGGCGATGTCGATCCCTTCCCTGAGGCCCGGCTGGAGGATTTCGCGAAGCACGTCCGGGGAAAAGCCGTATCGGTTGATCCGTGGGAATAGGGATTCGAACGTGAACTGGTTGGTTTGCGGATCGCGCGCCCACTCGACATGGCTGGTACCCATCGTCGCATCCCCCACCAGGCCCGTGTGCAGCCGGCGGGGCTTGGCGGCGAGCTGTGGCAGGGCTTCCCATTCGATGCAGTGATTGAAACCCCCGGAAAGGTGTTCCGTGTCGCGCAGGGCAAGGGCATCGCCGACGGGATCGCGCCGAAACACGGGCAGCGGTGTGTGGCGCCAACCGAGCCGCCGGGCAACGGTGGCCGCCACGCGCATTTCCTGATCCTCCGGGTCGCCAAGCGTGATCGCCTCCGGGCTGCGGCCCAAGCGCGCCAGTACCCCCGCCACGAGCCGGGAATCGATGCCGCCGGAGAGCATCAACGCGTCTTCGCCTGCGCCCGCCGCGGTCGCCA
>JBJTRZ010000088.1:0-3181 GCA_046076415.1 Armatimonadota bacterium | reverse complement strand
AACGGGGTCGACTGGACGCACACGAACTTGCCCGCACCCAAGGCCCCGGCCTTGTGCATGCTCGACAAGAACACCGGCGCGTTGCTCGGAGAAGAAGGCAGCGGAGTTTCGTCGCGAACCTTGCATGCGAACTGGTCCTCTCCGACGGGAGGCACCATCGACGGCAAACAGGTGATTCTCTTCGGAGGCGGAGACGGCATCCTCTACGCTTTGGACACGGAAACCAAGGACGAGGACGGAGTCAAGATCCTCAAGGAATTGTGGCGTTTCGATTGCAATCCGCCGCAGTACCGAATGAAGAATGGCAAGGCGCTCAAGTACGCGACATTCGATGGACCGAGCGAAGTGATTGCGACCCCCGTCTTTTTGGACGGGCGCGTTTATGTTCCGATCGGTCAGGACCCCGAGCACGGCGATGGGATCGGCAATTTCGTCTGCCTCGATGCCAAGACCGGCAAGAAGATCTGGTCGACGGAAAAGTTGATGCGGTCCTTGTCGACGCCGGCGATCATAGGCGGTCTCGTGTTCTGCCCGGACTTCTCGGGATTCGTGCATTGCCTCGACGCGGCGACCGGGGCGGAGTACTGGAAATTCGACACCCGCAGCCACATTTGGGGCTCGGCGTTGGTCGCGGACGGCAAGGTCTACGTGGGCACCGAAGATGGCGACCTGATCGTGTTGGAGGCTTCCAAGACGCTCAAGGAAGTTGCTCGGACGGATGTGCGCGCACCTGTCTATGCTTCTCCCGTGATCGCCAATGGGACGCTTTACGTGGCCACGCCCACGCATCTTTACGCTGTCGACGGGGTCAAGACGTCCTCGTCGGCGGTGGTCGCACCCGCTTCGAAAACCGCGTTGGCCCGTATGCGAACGGCGGCCCAACGGATGCGCGGCGAGCATGATCGCGCGCTCGGTTGTTTGACTCGATCTTCGACCGAAGCCTTCCAGGGAGCCCTCCGACCGTGAAGATAGTTCTTGCTTTGTTGGTCGCAGTCGTTTTCGTACTGCATCAGGATATCTGGAACTGGAAGGACAGGACGTTGCTCTTCGACTTCCTGCCGGTCGGGCTCGCCTACCATGCGGGCTACGCGCTGGTTTGCGCGATCACGATGGCGGTGCTCGTCAAATTCGCCTGGCCGAACAATCTCGACGAACCGGAGGAATCGAACGCATGATTCCCGCGATCATTGTTTTCGCGTACCTTGCGATCGTTGTCTACATCGGTGTTTTCGCGTTCCGCAAAGGCACCGAATCGAGCGAGGATTTCTTCCTGGCGAGCCGGCGCCTGGGTCCCGCGGTCTTCCTGCTGTCGCTTTTCGGCACCAACATGACGTCGGTGGCCATTTTGGGCAGTTCGGGCATCGCCTACCAGCGCGGGGTGGGTGTCTTCGGTTTGATGGCGTCCTCGTCCTGCCTGGTGATCCCGCTCACGCTCTTCCTGATCGGCACGCGGCTTTGGGGCCTTGGGAAGAAACACGGTCATATGACGCAGGTGCAGTATCTGCGCGATCGATGGGAAGCGGGCGGCATTGGAACGTTCTTCTTCGCGATCACCGCGCTGATGCTGATCCCCTACATCATCATTGGCGTGATGGGCGGCGGAGAGACGCTCGAGACAATCAGTGGCGGCGCGGTGCCCTATGCCGTCGGTGGCGCAATCGTCGCGATCGTCGTGGCGAGCTACGTATTCTTTGGCGGGATGCGTGGCACCGCCTGGGTCAACACCTTCCAGGTCGTGCTCTTCCTGGCATTCGGGGTGACCGCGTTCACGCTGATCGCAGGAAAGCTCGGTGGTTTTCCCGAGATCATGGCGAAACTGGGAGCCGATCCCAAAACGGCGACCCTCCTCAGCCGTGAGAAGATTCCCGCCGAGGAGTTCTTCAGCTACTTCTTCATCCCGCTCTCGTCGATCATGTTTCCGCACATCGCGATCATGTGCATGACAGCGGAGAAGGTCACCCATTTCCGCAAAACGGTGGTTTTCTACCCGATCTGCATCCTCGCGATCTGGCTGCCGTCGGTCTTCCTCGGCGTGGTGGCGGCATCGCAGTATCCCGGACTCAAGCCGGGTGAATCGAACGATGTGATCATCCGGCTTCTCGCCGACAACGCGGGAACCGTGCTCTCCGGCGTGCTCGGCGCTGGAATCATGGCCTGCGTGATGGCGTCCGACAGCCAAATCCTCGCCCTCTCGACGATGTTCACCGAGGACCTGTTCGCCTACTACGGCGGTCGACGCAAGTTTGGTCCGAAGGCCGAGATCTGGGCCGGACGATCCTTCATCGTCGCGATCGGGGTCGTCAGCTATGGGATCGCGCTCCTTCTCAAGGACAAGGAGAACATCTTCGACCTCGCGATACGATTCGCGTTCTCCGGTTTCGCGGCGCTTGCGCCCGTGATGCTCGCGGCCCTGTTCTGGAAGCGCTCCACGAAATGGGGCGCCTTGGCATCCGGCGTCTGGGTCGTGTTCGGCGTGCTCGCAAGTTGGTGGCTGACCTCGATCACGGATGCCAAGGCGAAGACCTATTTCGCGCCACCCAAGCCTCGATTGGGTCAGGGCCCGGGGGGACCCGGTGGAATTCAGCCTGCGGGGGACCGTCCCGGTTCTCCGGCGGGCGCCCCGTCCATCGCCGAACCGGCGCCGCCCGCTCCCGGGGACGCTCCCACGCCCGCCGGTCCCCCGCCCGGGGCCATTGCGGGAACGCTTGGGGCGCCGGGTGCTCCCGAATCCGCGTCCGGTCGTCCGGCGGGTCCGGGTCCCAAACCGGGTCCCAAGCCTCCATTCGAGGTCTTTCCCGGCAACAGCTGGCTGTTGCGCGGACCCAACAACGTCACCGTCGGCGGATACTTGTTCGTGTTTCCGATGGTGTTGGGGTCCGCTTTGTTGATGCTGTTGGTGTCGCTCGCGACGCCCGCACCGAGTCGGAAGACGATCGAAAAGTACTTCCCGACGGCCTAGTCCGCTTCGTTCCAGGCAGTGGCGGAAGCGTCACCGGCCGGTTGCTTTCACAGGAAACCCCATGCCCGTCTCCACGCACGCCATCCAGACCGCCTCCGACGCACTCGACGCCCATGTTCGCGAAATCATCGCTTGGCACTTTTCGCCGGAGACCGGATGCCCGTTCTGGCTGGATTGGGCGGCGAAGTCGGGCTGGGATCCCCGGAGGGACGTGAACGGAGC
>JBJTRZ010000087.1:0-4965 GCA_046076415.1 Armatimonadota bacterium | reverse complement strand
CGGCGACCGGCAGCAGTTCGCCAAGACAGTCGATCACCCATTCGAATCCATCGTTTTCCGTGTAGCCCGGAAGGATCGGTTCGATCCCGCGATGCGCCATCAGGGTGTCGAAATCGGCGATCGTTCCCCAGCGTCCCGTATTGACGCGCACCGTTGGAATACCCAGCGAATAGGCCAACTCGATGCACCGGGCGGTGTGCGCGACATTTTGTCGTCGCACCTCCGGATCGGGGGATACAAATCCTTGATGGATTGACAGACCGCAGAGCGGCAATCCCAGCACGAACGCTTGCCGTTTCAATCGCTGGAGGTAGGTCGGGTCTTCCGAATCGAGCTGGCGGTGGAGGACTTCGACTCCATCGAAGCCCATCGCCGCCGCCCGGTCGATGCACAACTCCACCGAACGAAGTTCCTCGCGACGGAATTGCCAAAACGAATATGTCGAAACGGCGATCGGGTTTCCCATGGGTTTCATCCTCCTTGTCCGAAACGTCGCAACCACCAAAACGGAATGACCGCGAGCGCGGCGATGGCCAACACGCCGCGCAATTCCCAGGGCAGCCAGGTCGCGATCCCGAACGCGAATGCGGTCGCAAGCCAGCGCAGCAGCACCGGAAGCGTGTCCGCAGCGAGCGCCCGCCTCAACAGTGGATGCCGAACCACTTGATCGAGGGTATCCACAGGAAGCGGCGACCCGCATGCCGGACACTGCGCTTCTCCCGCCGGAGCGATGGTTCCACAGTTCCGGCAAGGTTGTTCGCGCTGCGCGATGCTTGTTGGTTTCCAACGCCCGAGCGCTCGGTCGGCGATATCGCGTTCGGCCATACGAATTTTGTGGCCCCAATCCTCGACGATCGCGACCGGGGCCGACCGTGCCGCCTCGATGGCATTGCGCCACGCGGCGATGGCGTCTTCCGGTCGATCATCGTGTCGGTACGCATCGCCGAGACGGCTCCACGCGGCAGGATCCCGAGGATTCGCTTCCGCCTGTTTTTCCCACCGTTCGGTGACTTCGGAGCGCCGTGCCCGTTCGCGCCGACCATCCAGACGGGTGTCGAGAAGGTCGTGCGCGACGAGGCCCGCCACGCCCAAGAGGATCAGCGCCGATAGTGCCCCCAGGAACCCCAGCAATAACTCCACGCCGAATCCTTGCGATCAGCGGGATCTGCGCGCGAACATCCGGAATACTCGCCCAACCGTGGATGAAATGTCGTCGAACAGAGTGTAGGTGCAGGGAATCACGAGCAACGTCAACAGGCCCGACAGGATCAAACCTCCCATGACCACGATTCCCAGGGGTTGCCGGAATTCCGATCCCCGTCCGAGGGCAAGCGCGATCGGTAGCGCGCCAAGGATCTGGGCGAGGCTCGTCATCAGAATCGGCCTAAGTCGGGTTGGGCCTGCTTCCGCCAGCGCGTCGTCGCGGCGCCAACCCCGACTGCGCAAGGTATTCGTGTAGTCGACCAGCAGGATGGCATTCTTCGTGACGAGGCCCATCAACATGATCACACCAATCATGGCGATGATGGAAAGGGGCTTGCCGGTGATGAGCAGTCCCAGCAAACCTCCCACCAATGCCTGCGGGATCGACAACATGATCACGAGCGGATACAGGAGGTTGTTGAAGAGCGCCGCCATCAACATGTAGACCAAACCGATCGCGAGGCCAAGCGCGGCAACCATGAAAACGCCTTCCTCGGCGATCGAATTGGCTTCGCCACCCCACTCGTAGGTCGCCTTGCCCAAATCGATCTCCTGGATTCGGGGATCGATCACCTGCTGCATGTTGCCGATCACCTTGCCGGGGGCGAGATAGGCGCTCACCGTGACCTGCCGAAGCCGGTTCTTCCGGTCGATCTTCGTCGGGCCCCGACCTTCGATCGTGCTTGCAACGTCGCGTACCCGAATCGGTACGCCGTCGCGAAGTCCGACCACGATGCCGCCGATATCCTCAACCTCGGCGCGATCGGATTTCTCGTACTGAACGCGTATATCGTACTGCTCGCAGTCGGTGCGGAACTTCGCGTCCGTGTTGCCCTCCACCGCATCGCGCATTGCTTGCGCAACCTGCTGCACCGACAAACCGTATTCGGCGGCCCGAGCCCGGTCAAGGCGTACCTGCACTTCCGGCTTCGATGCCTTGTACGAGATGTCCGGTGTCAAAATCCCATCGGTCTTCTCGAGGATGTCGCGAACCGACCGGGCGATACGCACCAGCTCGTCCAAATCCGGCCCGACGATTTCAATTTGGACCGGAGCGGAAGCGCCACCAAAACCACTCACCTCCGTAGTCCGGATAGACGCGCCGGCGATTCCCTTCACTCGCGCGCGCACTTCCTCCGCAATCTCCGTGTCGGCGCGCAGGCGCATCCCGGACTTCGGAGTCCAAAACTGAATCTTGTCGAGATTGCCGATTCGGTCAACCAGCGTGAGGCGCACTTGGCCGTAGTTGGTACCGGTGCTCGACGTGCCTCCGAAGCCACCGGTTGCCGACTGGCCGGCCGAGGTCTCGAGGTATTTGATCTCCGGAATGTCGGCGAGACTCCGTTCAATTTCGGCGAGCACGCCCTGGGTCGCTTGAAGACTGGCGCCCGCCGGCAATTCCACAGCGAGTGCGACCTGCCCCTGATCCTGCCCGGGAGCGAACCGGAAACCCAGCGGCGCGCCGAAGGTGCCCGAAAGCAGTGCGACTCCCACCGTGGCGACCGCTCCAATTCCGGCCGCGAGGAGTGGTTCCTTGGAGGGGCGACGCACCAGCAGGCTGGCCACCCAAAAGACAATGCCTCCGGCAATTTGAACCGCTGCCAGCGATCCGCCGATACCGATCGCCTTCGGGCCCGCGCCCGCGGTCGCCATCCAAACAATGACGTTCACCAACGCCATGTTGCCGATGAAGATCACCGAACCACGGTGGCGGAGGGCCCATACCAACGCGCGTTTGTATCGGGCTTCCAGTCGTCCGTAGAAACGATTCACCGCACCAAAAACTCCGCCATGGGCTTCGCGATATTCGCCCTTGCGGTACCAGCGCGACGCCAGCATGGGCGCCAGGGTGAACGACATCAAGAGCGAGAAGAGGGTGGCGACGGCCACGGTGATGCCGAAACTCCGAAAGAACTGGCCGACGATCCCCCCCATGAACGCCACGGGAACAAAGACCACGACGTCCACCAGCGTGATGGTCACCGCGGCAAGGCCGATTTCGCCGCGTCCGCGACGAGCCGCTTCCTCGGGAGTTTCCCCCATGGCAAGGTGTCGGTAAATGTTCTCGAGAACGACGATGGAGTCGTCCACGAGGATTCCGACCGCCAGCGAAAGCCCGAGCAGGGTCATCGAATTCAACGTGAAACCGAACGAGTACATCACCAGGAAGGTGGCGATGATCGACGTCGGAATCGAGAGGGCGACGATCAGAGTTCCGCGCAGGTTGTGGAGGAACAGGTAGACGATCAAAACCGCGAGGATGGCCCCGATCGTCAACGTGACTTCGACATCCTTGAGGTTTTCATGGACGCGAACCGATTGGTCCGTGGTGATCGTGATGCGCAGGTCCGAGGGCAGCAGCGGGCGAAGCCGTTCGAGCGCGGCTTTGACCCCCTCCGCGGTTTCGACCGTATTGCCTTCGCTCGTTTTCTGTATGGACAACGAAACCGTGTCCGACCCCTCCGGCAGCGACTTGGTTCCCGACCGCTCCGCAAGCGAAGCGTTTTCGGTGCGCTCGGCGACCGTGTCCCGGACTTCGGCGATTTCCGACAATCGAACGCGTCGATCCGCTCAGCCGTTGCGGCCGCCGAAGGACAACAAGATGTCGCGAATCTCCTCGACGGAACCGAATTCGCCCACCACGCGCACCGCGTAATCGCGGTTGCCTTCTTGGACGCGTCCGCTGGGGACATTGAGGTTTTGGGATCGAAGTGCCAAGGCGACGTCGGAAACCGTGATTCCGTAGGCGTCCAAACGCCCTCGATCGAGCCGGACCTGCACCTCGCGCCGGTCCCCTCCGGTGACCACCACGGCAGCGACACCGCGGACCTGTCCAAGGACATCCTTCACCGTGCGGTCGGCGATATCCCGGATTTCGCGCGATGGCCGGCCGGTTTCGGACCGCAGGGTCATGTAGAGGATCGGGGTGGAGGACGTATCGAATTTTCCGATGGTCGGAGCGTCGATGTCCTGCGGCAGTCGGCGACGGACCGCGTCCACCTTTGCACGCACATCCGCGGCGGCAACGTCGACATCCACTCCAAGGAAAAACTCGAGGGCCACGATCGAGATTCCCTGCTGGGAAACCGATGTCACGTTCTTGACGCCGTTCACGCTGGAGACGGCATCCTCGATGGGCTTGGAGACCAACGTTTCAATTTCGCCGGGACCCGCGCCCGGGTAGGCGGTGGTTACGGAGATGAATGGAAAGTCGATGCGCGGCGAGTCCTCCGCCGGCATGCGCCCAAGCCCTTGCAGGCCCATTACGATCAACGCACCGATGAGCATCAGGATCGCCACCGGACGTTTGATGGCGATGTTTGTCAGGCCCATGGATCAGCGCCCCTTCGCTTCGTCGCCGCGAACGGAAACCAAGGCGCCTTCTTTGAGGCCCGATTGACCCGCGACCACGACATCCGCGCCGTCTCCCACGCCCTCGAGGACTTCGACGTCGCGATCTCCGACGATGCCCATTTTCACCAGCTTCCGGTAGGCCCTTTGGTCGCGGATTTCGAAGACGCAATCCTGATCCGTCTCCGTTTTGACGATTGCATCCTTGGAAACCAGCACCGCCGTGTGGAGGTCCACGGATACAACGCCACGGGCGAACATTCCCGGACGTTCCGCTCCCGATTCTCCATCCAGATCAACCCGGACCGTGAAATTACGGCTGTTCACGGATCCGACCGGATGTATCCGACCGATCCGACCGATCGACGTCTTGCCCGGAAGCGCGTCGATCCGGACCTCGACGGTGCCACC
>JBJTRZ010000086.1:0-3341 GCA_046076415.1 Armatimonadota bacterium | reverse complement strand
GACCGGGACCCGCGCAGCGTTCGGCATCCCTCGCCGGCGGCGCCCCGTCGTCGGTGTCGGCCAATGTGGAACGCGGGGGAGCGGCTCCCGCCGCCACGCCAACGTCCTCCGCGCCGGTCACCACCAACACCCGTGCCGCGTCCGCCGGCCGTGTTTCGTCGGCGTCCGCCGTCGCCGCCGGAGTCCGTGGTGGCAGCACCTCGTTCGGTACGGCAAGTTCCGGATTCGGAAACAACGTCGCCGCCATCTCGGCCCCCACGTTCGTCGGTCGACGCGCACCGGCGCTGGGATCGACGGTGCTCGTTGCGGATCGGTCCGCGGTGATGACGTCCGCGATGCGCGAGGATGGGACCGCAAACTCCGGTTTGGCCACGATTCAAGGAGCGCGGGGCACCGTCGCGTCCTCGGTCGCCGTTGGCCGATCGGGCGGCGTGCAAGGTGCGGGAGCCGGGGTCGCCAGCATCAATGCGGGTGGTCGCGGGATTGGAACGTCGGTCGACGCCCGGGGAGTATCGGTGGGAGCCGCGAATGCGACCGGTGCGAACCGCGGACCGGTGACCGGGTCGACCATTGTCGCCGAACTCGGACGCGGATCCGTGGGAGCCGCCGCGGGTGGCGAGGGACGGGGCGATGGTGTCGCGGCGGTGGGAGCCGATGTGGCGGGAGCCGCGGCGGGGACGGCGAAGGGAGTCGGTGGGGGCGGAGGAGTGGCGCGAGGAACCGCCGGACCCGCCCGAGCCGGTGGCGGGGGTGGTGGCGTCGGAGCCTCCGCGGGATCCGCGGGAGAGATCAAGGTCGACGCGCAGACGAAGACGGGCTCCGATGACGTCAAACGGCCCGCGGGCAAGGACGCGCCGGATCTAGCCAAGAGCAACAATGCCGGTGGCAAGGCAGGCACCCGCAACGACGATGCCCAGGCCAAGTCCCAGCCCGAGCCGGAGCTTTCCAGCGATCAGAAGCGGCGCAAGTTCAAAGGGCGCGTTCTGGTGGAAGTGACCGTGGACGCGGATGGTTCCCATTCGGAATCCTTGATCCAGGGATCGGGCGAAGCGGACATCGACCGAGCGGTGCTCGCCGCGCTTCGGAAATGGAAATGGGAACCGGCGTACCGGGATGGCGAGAAGGTGAAGTCGACGAAGAAGTTCGAATACACGATCAAGGTCAACGACTGATCCGCTTTATTCGATGCGTGCGGGCCGGGGATTCCCCGGCCCGCCTTGTTTTTGGGGAAGGTTTTCCAATGCTGCGTTCCGGCGTGCTATGCGGTGTCTCGTGTGCGTTCCTCTCGACGGGCACTTGGGCGAATCAGGAGCCGTCGGCGCGGGTCCTTCTCACGTACAAGGCGCAGGCCGGACAGGTGAAACGACAAGCCAGTCAAGGACGTGTCGTCGTGGAGGCGCAAGGCCGCAAATTCGTGGTCGAGTTCCGTCAGGTCGATCGGATCACCTACGCGAAGGTCGGTGACGGCGGGGAGATCACGGTCGAAGACGTCGTGGAGCAATCGGATGCGACGATCGACGGGGAATCGCTCCCCGGCGACGACGCCCCGACGAAGGATACGGACACGACCGTGTTCCGTCCGGACGGGACCCTTGTTTCCTTCGCCTCCACCGACAAGGACCCCGAGGGAGTACGCCGGGCGGCTCGCCTGTTTCCCGCCACGCATCTTGTCTTTTCGCCCCAGCCCGTGGGTGTCGGGGATCGTTGGAGTCGGGATTTCACCGGCGACGAAAGCAAGGGGATTCGGCCCGCACGGCTCGAGGTCGAGGTGCAGGCGTTCGAGGCTCGGTCCGGGACGCCCTGCGTTCGCGTGCATTCCACGTATCGCGAAACGGCGGGGCCGGCACCACTGCAGGTGAGCGGGACCGTATGGGTCGAGCGCTCCACCGGAGATCGGGTGGAATCCGAATTGGAGGTCGCCAACCTTCCGCTGGGCGATGATGCGAATCCGGTATCCGGGACCGTGAAGGAACGTCGGGAAAGTGGAGGTCCGGTGCCCGGTGCCGGACAATCGTCGCCGCAAGCGGCCGTTCCTGTGCCGGCCAAGCCTGCGATCAAGCGGATCGACGATGTGGTGAAGGACCATCAACGTCTTCCGGGGATCTTCACGTTGTGGCGCCGAAAGGAGCCGGGTGGGCGGGAGGTCCTGTACGCCGAGATTGCCGAAAAGGATTTCGGTCGGCCGATGCTCTTGCAAGCGACCGCTTCCACCGGAACCACCGATCAGGTCGAGGCGGGCGAACCCATCGAGGATTTGGTGTTCACGTGGACGCGCGCCGGGGAGGAACGCCTGCATCTGTCGGTGCCGAACTGGTCGCGGATCGCACCGCCGGGAAGTCCGACCGAGCGTGCGGTTCGCCGGTCCTACCCCGAGGCTTGGTTGCAGACCTTCAAAATCGAGGCGATCCAACCGGAGCGGGGAACGGTGTTGGTGGAGGTGACCGATCTCTTTCGAGGCGATTTGATGCGCGTTTCGCAGGCTTTCGGTTTGCCGTTGCTCCCAGGCATGCCGATGGCTCCGGGTGGACCCATGTCGCTCGACCGCGAACGGTCCGCGATCGAGTCGGTGCGCAATTTTCCGGAGAATCTGGTGGTGACGACGCGGTACCACTTCCTTCGAGGAGCGCCACGTCCGATCCAGGGAACCGCGCTCGCCGACGGCCGGAGCGCGCCGCTCACCGTGGTTTTCAATATGAGCCGTTTGCCGGTCGACAACGGGTACCGACCACGTCTCTCGGACCCGCGCGTCGGGTTTTTCACCAATGAACTCTACGGGTTGCCGGTTACCACCGACTTCGGCCGGGAGGATCGTCGGGACCCGAAGGTCCGGTACGTCCACCGGTTCGACCTGCGCAAGCGCGATCCCAAGGCGGCGGTTTCGGAACCGATTGCTCCGATTGTTTTCTGGCTGGACAACGCCATTCCCGTGGAGCACCGCAAGGCGATTCGCGAGGGCATCCTTCTGTGGAACAAACCGCTCGAGGGTGCCGGGTTCCGGAATGCGATCGAGGTTCGCCAGATGCCCGATCAGCCGGATCCCGACGATGCGAACGTGCCGGTGGATACGGCCGATGGACGATTCAATGTGGTTCGCTGGGTGGCCGCAACCGATGGCGACACCGCGCATGCGGTCGCCCACGCTCGCTTCAATCCGCTCACCGGGCAGATCCTCGGGGCGGGGATCACCATCACTTCGTCGTTCGTCCGCTTCACGCGCCTCGAAAAGCGCGACGTGGTCGACCCATCGTCGATCCTCGAGCGCATTGCCCCGTCGGTTCCCGCGCCGCTGGAGTCCCGGCACAATTTCGTCCGATGCACCTTCGCCACGGGCAGGCGCGAGG
>JBJTRZ010000085.1:0-1965 GCA_046076415.1 Armatimonadota bacterium | reverse complement strand
CAACGCGAGCTCCCGGGCTACCCCAATCTCGGCAAGAGTCCGATCCAGCGGCTGACCGATTGGCGGGAGTTCCAGGCAACACACTGACCGCCTCCCACCAAAACAAAAACGGCTCCCCGAAACTCGGGGAGCCGCTCCGTTTTCGATACACCGATCAGTGCATGTCGAGCCCACCGGAAATGTCGATCGAGCATCCGGTGATGTACGACGCTTTGTCGGACGCCAAATAGGCCACCAGGTCTGCCACCTCGTCGGGACGACTCAGCCGCGGGACCAGCAGCTTGGCCATGAACGCCTGCACGTCGGCATCGCCCCCCACGTCGCGGCGCTCCGCGAAGTTCTTGGCCATCATGCCCGTATCCACCGCCGCCGGACACACGCAGCACACGCGAATCCGATCCGGCGCCAGCGCGATCGCCGACGACTTGGTCAAATGGACCATCCCCGCCTTCGACAGACCGTAGATCACTTGGGTGGGACGGCCCGATCGGCCCGCCGCAGACGCGACATTCACGATCACCCCGCCCTCGCCTTGGCGCGCCATCTCCTTCGCCGCCGCCTGCGTGCAGAAGAACGTGCCCTTCAGGTTGATGTCCATCAGCCAGTCGTAGGTCGATTCCTCGACATCCCAGATCGACTCGAGCCGAAACACCCCGGCGTTGTTGACCAGGCAGTCGATGCGCCCAGCGGCGGCCGCGATCGCCGGAAACGCCGCCTGGATGGCCGCAACATCGCGGATGTCGAGCACGTGCACCAACGTGCCCTCGCCCACCTCGGCCGCAGCCTTGGCCAACCCCTCGGCGTCGACGTCGACCAAAACCACCCGCCACCCATCGGCGACCATCGCCTTGCCGGTCGCGATGCCGATTCCCCCGGCACCCCCCGTGATCACCGCCACCTTCGCCGCGTCGCTCACGCCCGCACCTCCCCGCGGCGCACAGCCGCCTCCCACTGCTCGAGGATCGACTGGCACCGACCAAGGCGCCCGATCATTCCCCCGTCATCGGCCGACAGCATCGCCGACACCGACTCCGGCAGGAAAAGCATCTCGAACGGGTCCACCGCCTCGCCCGCGTGCACATCGTCGGGATGCGCCGCCATCCACGGCGTCAAATGCCCGCGCAGGTAGCGCCAATGGTCGCGAAACCAGCGGCTGCGCGCCACGTAGACCGCCTCCATCCAAGGCTCCACCCCCGAATTCGCGGCGTCGCAGATCAACTCCACCAAGTCGATGTGGTGCTCGCGCACCGACACCACCAACTCGGCGAGCTCCGCACCCACCAGCGACGCGGAAACGGTTCCGACGGAATCAGCCACCGGTCGCCTCCCGGTACAGCGCCACATAGTGGTTGCGCATCTCCGACACCATCGCGCGAAGCGGTAGCCGCTCCTGCGCCGGCAGCGACGGCTCGAGCTGTTCGATCAGGAACGCCACGGTGTCGATCGCGATGCGCGCCTGTTCCAAATCCACATCGGGGCGTCCCGTTTCCGGATTCGCCACCAGCCCAAGACGAATGGCGGCGAGCGAGCGCACCATCATCAGGAATTCGACCAGATAGTCGCGGATGTCGGGCAAGCCCGACTCCTCGCCCGGCCCCGGCATTCCCGCGGCGTCGCCCATTCCCGGTTCCCCGAACCCCGCGTACGCCGGGGGCTCCGGCGCCGACCCGAACCCGGGCGGTGGAGGCGCTGCGCCGAACACCGGCGGCGCGGCCGCGGCAGGCGCGGGAGGCGTGAAAACCGGTGCGGCGGGGGCCACCGGAGGCGGCGCGGGAGTTCCCTGCGCGGACGTGCGCTTGTCGTGCACGACGATGGTCGGCTCCTCGGCGGGCGCAGGCGTGGACTCGGTGGCCGCGCGGCGGCGATCGCGGAACGTGAAGCCTTCGTTTTCCGGCGTTTCAGGCATGGGTCGGGTCCGTTTCCGGGGGGCCGACGTGCGCCGGCGGGATGCTGGATTCTACCGGT
>JBJTRZ010000084.1:0-3793 GCA_046076415.1 Armatimonadota bacterium | reverse complement strand
GGCGATCGGCCGCGCCGGGCGCCACCACCACCGCATGGCCGAGGCCGCGCAACACCTCGACCGCCCGTGCGATGGCCCCGGGATCGCTCGGACCGGATGGGGAACAAATCCCGATGGTGCCTCCCACGGGAAACGGGCGGGGCCAGATCGGTGCGTCCACTTGCGGGAGGCATTGTCCGCCGCCCGCAACGAATCCTGCCCGGTTGAGTCGCGAGTACAATGGGGGCATGACGAACTCCGAACCGCGGCGGCGCGTGCTGCTTTGCTCCATCGACGGGTGCCGCCCGGACGCCTTGCGGCAGGCCGACACGCCCGTGATCGATGCGCTTGCGGCGGGCGGAGCGGTCACGTGGCGCGCCCGCACCGTCATGCCCTCGTCCACCCTCCCGTGCCACACGTCGATGCTCCGCGGCGTCGACTCCGACCGACACGGCATCACCAGCAACACCTTCGCGCCGATTGTCCGGCCGGTGCCCAGCCTGCTCGAAGCCGCGGCTTCCGCGGGGAAGACCGTTGGTTTCTTCTACAACTGGGAGCAACTGCGCGACCTGGCCGCGCCCGGGTATTTGGCGGCGTCGATGTGCTACGGCAACGCGGTGGATGCGCGCACCGACGATTGGGTGGCGGATCAGGCGATCTTCCACATGGACCGATTCGATTTCGACCTCATGTTCGTGTACTTCGGCCACACCGACGAGGTGGGGCACATCCACGGTTGGATGACCGAACCGTACCTCGAGGCCATCGCGGGCGCGGACCGCTGCCTTGGAAAGGTCGTGGAGGCGTTCAAGGCGCGCGGTTGGTGGGAGGAGACCACCGCGTTGGTGATTTCGGACCACGGAGGGCATGGTCGCAGCCACGGCACCGACCTGCCGGAGGACATGACCATCCCGTTCGTGCTGCATGGTCCCGGGGTGCGCGCCGGAGTCGAGCTCGAGGAGGCGGTGCGAATCTTCGACGCGTGTCCGACGCTGGCCCATTGCCTCGGCTTGCCGGCGTGCCGGGAGTGGGATGGGCGGGTGGTGCGGGAGGCGTTCGCGGCCGCATGACCAGTCCCGGGGAGCGCGTCGACGAAGCTCGGCGGACCCGGATCCGCAACCTCCTGCTTTGGGTGGGGGTGGCGGTGGGGCTCGCCGGCAGCGTCGCCGCGGGCGGAGTGGATCTGGCGTCGTGGATCCGTGGCGAGGCGGCGGGACCCCCGAGTCGGATCGAGCGGATCGACGCGATGCGCACGGCGTTCGCGGAGGAGCGCTGGAACGATGCGCTGTCGCAGGCGCGGTCGCTCGCCGACATCCTGCCCGACGACCCGGAAGCGATGCGCATCGAGGCGACCAGCCTGGTGCGGACGGGGCGTTCCGCCGACGCGGTGCCGGTGTTGCTGCGCATTGTCGACAAGGACGCCACGGACACGACATCGCGGCTCGCGCTGGGGCAGGCGATGATCGACGCGGGCCGCGCCCAGGAGGCGCGCACGGTGCTGACCGCGCTGCATCGCAACCCACTGGCGAATCGCGAGGTCCGCATGGCGGCGATGGGCCTGCTGGTGCGTCTCGAGGGGATCGAACCGCCGGCGCCTCCCGAGGAAACGTCGCGCCGGGCGCCGGCGCCGGGTTCGCGTTAGGAAATGGAAAAGCGGCGCGGGATGCTTCCCGTGCCGCTTTGGTTTGGTGGGGCCTGCGCCCCGGATGTCAGTTGGTCGCCTTCTTGAGCGTGACCGTGACACCGTAGCGCTTCACGAAGCCGGGGGTGTCGGTGGCCACCGACGCCGACGACGGGAGTCCGACCGTGATCGTGAGATCGGGGTGGACGATCGGATGGACATCGGTGTTGGGCAGGACGATGGTGTTGATCGAGCGGATCGCATCGTCGTTGAGCACCGGGGTCACGTTGGAAGCACGCAGGGTGCCATCCTCGTTGAACGCGTCCTCGTCCTCGCGCAACTTGCGGTACGCGGTCTTCTGCGCCACGGGAACCAGTTGGATTCCGGTGGTGGTGTCCTTGATGGCGAACACCACGCGCTGGAGCGGCGCGGAAAGCGCGGTGCCGTTGGCGCTGGTGCGCACGAGCACCACCTGATCGGTGGACACCGTGTAGGTGCCCGCCCCGACATTGTTGCCCTCGCGAATCTCGAAGGCTCCCTCGCCGGCCGTGTTGGCCGGGCCGAACGTGTAGGTGTCGGTGGGTCCGCACGACGCCACGACCACATTCTTGTCGGTCAGGTTGGTGATGGGATCACCGAAGATGTTCTCCGGGTCCTGGCAACTCACCGATCGGCCATTGATCGAGAGATTGGTGACCCGCCAATCGCCCGCGATATCGCGGGTGCGGGAGACAGGGACGTTCGGATCGAAGCGGTTGGCGCCGCCGCTGCAACCGGCCAGCACCGTGGCTGCGACCGAAAGGCCCGCCAGCGCCATCGCGCGGACCGTCCTGCCGTTCTGCATTCCTGAGACCACGTGGATACCTCCTCCGACACCGGTCCATGGGACCGCGACCAATATACCACAGGAGGGGAAACCCTCAGGGACCGACGGGAGGGCGGGGTCGGCGGACGATATACTCGGGGCGTAATGCGCGCGCGTGGAGGAACCGTGGTGGTGGCGATGAGCGGCGGGGTCGACTCGTCGGTGGCCGCCGCGTTGCTCAAGGAGCAGGGCCGCGACGTCGTGGGAATCACGCTGCAGATCTGGCAGGAAGCGGATTCCGAGACGCGCGGAGGCGGTTGCTGCAGCCTCGGCGCGGTCGAGGACGCGCGCCGGGTGGCCGCGAAAATCGGTATTCCCCACTACGTCCTCAATTACAAGGAAACGTTCGCGCAGCGGGTCATCGCGCCGTTCATCGACGACTACCGCAAAGGGCGAACGCCCAATCCCTGCGTCAATTGCAATCGCCACGTGAAGTTCGACGCGCTGCTCGAGCGTGCCGTCGCACTGGGTGCCGACACGTTGGCGACCGGGCACTACGCCCGCGTATGGACAGACGCGGACTCCGGCCGCGAGGTGCTCTCGCGCGCCGGCGACCGGGCCAAGGACCAGACCTACGCGCTGTACGCGACCCGGCAGGAGCAGCTCGCGCGCATGGAGATGCCGCTCGGCGAGGTTCCCGACAAGGAAACGACCCGCGAGATTGCGCGCCGGCACGGACTTTCCGTGGCCAACAAGCCCGATTCGCAGGAGATTTGCTTCGTGCAGGAGGGCGACTACACGCGTTTCCTCGCGAAGGCGGCCCCGGAAACGGTCGCCGCGGGGCGCATCGTCGACACGTCGGGCAAGGTCCGCGGCGAACACGAAGGCGTCGCGTTCTACACCGTCGGGCAGCGCAAGCGCATCAATGTCGGTTCGCCGATTCCGCTGTACGTGGTTCGGGTGGACGCGGAGCAAAACACGGTGGTGGTGGGTTCCGACGACGATTTGCGGGCACCGGGCTGCGATGTCGAGGATTGCAATTGGGTCGCCATCGCCGAGCCCGAGGTCGGGGTTCCGGTCCGGTGCGAAGTGAAGATACGCTACAATATGCGCTCGGAACCGGCCTGTCTGGTGCGTCGCGACGACGGCACGGTGCGGGTGGAGTTCGATGCTCCCCTCCGGGCGGTCACGCCGGGTCAAGCGGCGGTTTTCTACGGGGTCGGCGAAGCATCCGACCACGTTCTGGGCGGCGGCACGATCCGCGCCTGAAAGGAGTTCACGATGGCTAAGCACGACGAGGACGAATCCGGCAACGCGTGGGTGGCGGCGGCGGCGGGCATCGTGATCGGGGTTGCCGTGGGCGGGGTGCTCGGCATTCTCTTCGCCCC
>JBJTRZ010000083.1:0-3087 GCA_046076415.1 Armatimonadota bacterium | reverse complement strand
GACAATCCCATGGTCCAGCCAGCGTCGATACGCTTCCCGGTCGTCGATAATGCGTCCCAAACTGGCATCGGCGATGAACCGCACCGGGAAAAACCGGCTGGCCAGCAGATGGTTGCGCATCGCCGTCAGATGCGCGAACCGGCCGGAGCCCTGGTGCGCGAGCGGGTCGGCTTCATGGCGGGCCACGTTGGATGCGTCGACCACCGCGGCCCGCAGCGGCGCGGACAACAAGGGTTCCACCAGCGCCGGGTCGATCGTCCGTATGGCCACCAGCAGGGCGGCTTCGACCTCCGGCCGCGATTCGGCCAGGCGATCGATCGCCCCGCGGGCGTCCGCGACGAGCGCTGCGTCGCCGGTTTCCACCGCGCGGGCCAGATCCCGCGGGGTGGTGGAGGCGAGGCGTGGATTGCCGGAGGGCAGGGCGATGGCTTCCTCGCGGCCGATCACGAAACCGGGGGCGGGGGTGGCGGAATCCCGCCACACCGTGCGCCATTTGGCATCCTCGAACGCTTTCCAGCGCGAAATACGGTCCACCATCGCGGGTCGGCGGATGCGGAACCGGCCGAGCAGTAGGGAAGCTTCGGCAAGGCGGTCGTCGCGCTTGGCGAGTTTGAGGATGCGCACCAAAACAATGGAACGTTTGGTTTCGCGTTCGGCGTCCACCTCGGGTCCCAGCGAATCGAGCAACGTGGCGAGCGCGCCGCCTAGATTGCCCAGCTCGGCGCGGACCCCGGCCGCTTCCAGCGACGACTCCTCCCAGCCCTCGGTGTCGCCTACCTCGCGGCAGGCTTTCGACAGCATTTCCAGCGCCATGGCGCGTCGGGCGAGGGGCATCTCCTCCTTGAGGAAGGCACGGAGCACCTGCACCGCCGCTCCGGCGTGCCGATCGCGCAACACGGTTTCGATGGCGGAACACCAGGTCTTGTCGGGGTCCTCCACGCGTGGGGATTCGCTGGGGAGCGCGGGAGTTTGGGCGGCCGTCTTGGCTGGGACCTGCGTGCTCGACTCCGCGCTTTTCGGCTCGGATGTGCGTCGGGCCCGGCGCTCCTCCCGCTCCGCACGTTCCCGCTCCGCGTCCTGCGCGCGGCGCACGCGCTCCTGCTTGGCCGTGATTTCGGCGAGGTCGGATCGGGTCTTGGCGTGGCGCGCTTCGGCTTCCTTGAGGTGTCCTTCGAGCTCGGCGATCCGCCGGCGCATCTCCTTGGTTTTCTCGCGTTCCCGCGCGAGTGCGCTTGGTTCGGGCTTCGTGGTAGCGGGCGTCGCGGAGGGCTCGGGAGGAGGGGGTGCGGGCAATTCCTTCGGGGGCAGTTTTTCGCGCGGTGGTTTTTGTGGCGGGGCCTTCGCCGCGGCCTCGAGCAACGCCTTGCCGAAGGCGGGCTGGCGGGCGATGTGTTGGGGGATACGTTCGCGCACCACGGTTCGGGCGAGGTGTTCGCGTTTGGCCTGGAAGCCGGCGAAGATGAACGCGGTGGCGCGTTTGTCGCTTTGGATCGCCGCGAGCAGGACGGTGTCGGGGATCGAATCGATGCGCGTGCGCCACGTCTCGCGGTCGTGAGGGGGCGGTGGCTCCCCTGTCGGCGCGGTCTCGGGGGTGTCGGAATCGATCCGGGGCGGGGTCTCGGTCCCGTCGACGTTCATTCGGACTCGGCGACCGCCATCGGGAGTCGGCGCAGGGAGGAGCCCGCACGCAGCGCGGAGCGTTTCAGCTGACCGCAGGCGGCGGCGATCCGGTGGCCCTTTTCCTGACGCTGGGTGACCACGACTCCGTAGGAGGCGACGATTTCCCGGAAACGGCGCGTGGCTTCGGGCGCGGGCCTTTGGTAGGGCGCGGAGACATCGGTGGTGTTGTACGGGATGGTGTTGAGCGCGCAGAGCGGTTGCCGGGCGAGCAGGGCGCAGAGGGCGTGGGCTTCGCGATCGGTGTCGTTCACTCCCGCGAGGAGAACGTACTCGAACGTGATGCGGCGGCGGGTGCGCCGAACGTAGCGCGCGCACGCGTCCATGAGGACGGCCACCGGATATTTCTCGTTCAACGGCACCAAGGGCGTCCGGGACGTGTCATCGGGGGCGTGCAGCGAGACCGCCAGCGTGATCGGCAGGTCGGCGTCGGCGAGTTTGTCGATACCGGGGACCACGCCGACGGTGCTGACGGTGATGTGGCGCAGCGACAATCCGACCTCGCTTGCGAGCAGGCCGATGGCGCGCAGGACCGCCGGAAGATTGAGCAGGGGTTCGCCCATTCCCATGAGCACCACGTGGGTGATGCGCGTATCCGGATGCAGCGATTGCACGAGGAGGATTTGGTCGACGATTTCCCCGGCGGTCAGGTTGCGCGCAAGGCCTTCGGTGCCGGTGGCGCAAAAGGAGCAGGCCATCGGGCAGCCCACCTGCGACGAAACGCAGATGCTGGTCCGGCCTTCGTAGGGGAGATAGACGGTTTCGACAACCTCGCCATCGGGGAGATCGAGCAGGTACTTCACGGTGCCGTCGTCGGCGGTGGACGCGTGGCGTACGGTGCAGGGCGCCAGCGGGGTCGACGTTTCGAGCCAGGCCCGAAACGCCTTGGGGAGTTCGGGAACGGCGTCGAGGGTGCGTGCCCCCCGCTTGTACACGGCCGCCGCGAGCTGGCGGCCACGGTAGGCGGGTTGGCCGGCCTCGACCGCGAGCGCTTCGAGTTCGGGGGTGGTCCGGCCGACGAGGGTTTCCATCACTGCGAATTGTATCGCCCGGGCGGCGGGGTCAGGCGGGTTCCCAGGGCTCGCCGAGCGCCGCCGGAGGTTTCGCCCTATTGCCACGCAGCGCGAGCGCGGCGAGGGTGAGGAGATAGGGTATCGCCAGGAAAACGGGATACGGAATGGCGAAGGTTCCGGCGGCTTGCAGCCGGGTCTGGAGCATGTCGGCTGCGGCGAAGAGAAGCGCTCCCCCCAGCACGCCTTGGGGCGTCCATCGGCCGAAAACGACCACGGCGAGGGCGACGAAGCCCCGTCCGGCGGTCATTTCCTCGGCGAAGTTGTTGGAAATTCCGATCGATATGACGGCGCCACCCAGCCCGCAGAGGGCGCCGCAGGCGAGGCAGGAGAGCGCGCG
>JBJTRZ010000082.1:0-4874 GCA_046076415.1 Armatimonadota bacterium | reverse complement strand
GACCTTCTCGCCGGCACGCCAATCCGGTGCTTGCGCCGCGGCGGGCGCGTTGCGGGCCGAATCCGACCGCCCCCACGATCCCATTTCGCTGCGGCGGGTTCGTGCGAACGAGGGAACGGCCGCTCCGGCCTCCGTTCCCATCAATTGCAACGGGATTTCCTTGAGGAACCGGCTCGGCGCGTTCATTTGGACCGTGCCGAAGATGGCGCGGCGGGACGCGTAGGAGAGATGCAATTCCTCGCGGGCACGCGTGATCCCCACGTAGGCGAGTCGGCGCTCCTCCTCCACGCTGCCGTCCTCCTGAAGCGAGCGGAAGTGCGGAAAGATACCTTCCTCCAAACCCACCAGGAACACCACCGGGAATTCGAGTCCCTTCGCGGAATGCAGCGTGAGCAGCGTCGCCGCACCGGAGGCATCGCCCATCGTGTCGATGTCGGAAATGAGGGATGCCTGTTCGAGGAACGCACCGAGTGTCGGATTCTCGGTGGTGGCTTCGAACTGGCTCGCGACGGTCCGAAATTCCTGAAGGTTCTCAACCCGCGACTGCGCCTCGATCGATCGTTCCTCCTCCAACGCCGCCTGGAAACCCGTGGAGGCCAGCACATCGTCGACGACATCGGACACGGATCTCCCGAGCGATCGCTCGCGCAAACCCTCCACCAAGGTTCGGAATCCATCGAGGGCCTTGCGCGCTGCGGGACGCAGACCCTCGATCGAGTCGATGTCGCGCAGGGCGTCCCAAAGCGCCATGCCCCCCGCATTCGCGTAGGCGTCTATGCGCGCCCAACTCGTCGCGCCGATTCCACGCGCCGGCACGTTGACCACGCGCCGCAAGGAAATCGAATCCCATGGGTTGGAAACGATGCGCAGGTAGGCGAGCAGGTCCTTGATCTCCTTGCGCTCGTAGAATCGCAGCCCACCGATGATCTGATACGGGATGCGGAAATTGAGGAATGCCTCCTCAAGCGCGCGCGACTGGGCATTGGTGCGGTAGAGGATCGCGATGTCGCCGAGCCGGCGCTGGCCGGATTCCGTCATGCCGCGGATCGAGGTGGCCACGTGGGCGGCTTCCTCGAGCTCGTTGGGAGCCTCGAAGACACCGATCAACTCGCCCTCGATGTTTTCGGTCCAGAGCTTCTTGTCCTTGCGTCCGCGATTGTTGCGCACCACGTTCCAAGCCGCTTCGAGTATCGTGCGGGTGCTTCGGTAATTCTGTTCGAGTTTGACGGTGGCGCATCCGGGGTGGTCGTGCTCGAACCCGAGGATGATATCCACGTCGGCGCCCCGCCAGCCGTAGATTCCCTGATCGTCGTCGCCGACCACGCACAGGTTGGAGCCGGGATCCTCCAGGGAGCCATCACGGCCCGCCAAGAGCCGCGTCAGTCGGTATTGGGCCCGGTTGACATCCTGGTACTCATCGACCAGCACGTGTTCGAATTTGGCTTGGTAATGGCGCCGGACGTCCTCGCGCTGCTCGAGCAGGCGCACCGACATACCGATCAAATCGTCGAAATCCAAGGCGCGGTTGAGGCGAAGCTTGTCCTGATACAGGCGGTACACCTTCGCCACGACGCCTTCGAAATACCCTTTGAAATGCAGTGGGAAATCATCCGGCGCGAGCAAACGTTCCTTGGCGCGCGAAATCAAAGCCAACACCGCGCGCGGCGTGAATTGCCGCTCGTCGAGGTCGAGTTGGTGCAGGCACTCCTTGGCCAACGTCACCTGATCGCCGTCGTCGTACACGACAAAGTCCCGGGGAAGGCCGATCGCCTCGCCACGTTCCCGGAGCATGCGCGCACAGGTGCTATGGAACGTTCCGCACCACATGGTGCGGCAGGCCTCCGGCCCAAGCAGGCGCGAAAGGCGCCCCTGCAACTCCTTCGCCGCCTTGTTGGTGAAGGTGACGGCGAGAATCCGGCTGGGAAGGACGCCGCGGGCGAGGATCAAATGGGCGATCCGGTGCGTGAGCACACGGGTCTTGCCCGAACCAGCCCCGGCGAAAATCAACAACGGGCCGTCGCCGTGGAGCACCGCCTCCCGCTGCGCGTCGTTGAGACCTTCGAGGAGGTCGTGCGAGTCCGACGAAACGCCTTGGGTCACGCAGCATTGTATCGTTCGCGAACGAACGTTTGCCGCAGGTGCGATGACCCGCCATGCCGAACGTGGACGTGTGAACGCGATCCGGTTTCTGCCCGATGAATACGAATGCCCGCCTGTGGAAAAGATCGCGGAGGCCGCGCGCTTGATCGAGACCGATGGGTATGTCGTCCTCGAGGACATTGTCGACCCGCGCCATCTCGGTGCGCTGCGGGATCGGATGCTCGAGGAGCTCCCGCGAATCCTCGCCCGCCGCGATGCGCCCTTCAACTTCAACGACACCAACGTCCAGCAGGACCCGCCGCCGTTTCCTCCGTGGCTCCACCGCGACATCCTTTGCAACGAAATCGTCGTCGCGGTGACCCATGCCGTGCTTGGCGATGGAGTTCGCAACGGTTTCTACAGCGGAAACACGGCGCTCCCGGGAGGGAAGAGGCAACCCGTGCACGCCGATGTGGGGCAACTCTGGCCGGACCTCGATGTTGCGACTCCGGCATTCGGACTGGTCGTCAACGTGCCCGTCGTGGACATGGGCCCGTGGAACGGCGCCACCGAAATCTGGCCGGGCACGCATCGCGACACGACGCAGTGGATCGGTGGCGGGCCGCCGCGCATTCCGGAGTCGCTCCTCGACCGATGGGCGCGCGCCTTTCCACCCCTCCAGCCCGAGATGCGCGTGGGTGGCGTGCTCGTCCGCGACATCCGAATGTGGCACCGGGGAATGCCCAACCCCTCCGGTGTTCCCCGCCCGATGATCGCAATGATCCACTGGGCCGGTTGGTACGAATGCGAGCGGATCCGACTCCCGCGCACCGCTCAACCGTTCGTGGAGCACCCGGTGCTGCGCACCGCGGTCGAGTGGACGGACGAACCGTTCGACCACACCCTCCATGGCGCGGCGTACGATTACGATCCGGCAACGGGCGACCATGGTGTTTGACTCCCTGATCGCCATGCTCGGAGCGGATCGATGTCGGGTCGATCCCGAGTCGCGAAAGCGCGCCATGCCGGGCTGGAATCCAGAGGTGGCCCATGGTATCGGGGCGCCACCCGGGTGCTTAGTGATTCCATCGGATATCGACATGGTGCTCGCCGTCGTGGAGCGGTGCGCACGCGAGGGTTGGACGCTCGGGGCGGTGGGCGGAAGGACCGGAATCGATCCCCACCGCCCGGTCGACGTGGCCTTGGACATGACTCCCGTACGCACGTTCGACATCGACCCGATCGGCATGCGCGCAAAGGTCGGGGCCGGTTGGACGCTCGACTCCCTCGAGGAGACACTGGCCGAGCACGGCTTGGCCCACGGGCATCGCCTGGGCAGTGGAAAGCTCGCGACCATCGGAGGTGCGATCGCGACCGACGCGGCCGGTGGATTCCACGGTCGCTACGGGCGCGTCCGCGACGCGGTCCTGGGCGCCACGGTCGTGAGTTCCGCTGGCCGAATCGAGCACCGTGGTGCGGAACCGGGGTGGCGGGGGGATGCGCTGCTGCTCCAAGTGGATTTGCTTCTGCATCCCGAACCCGAAGCCCGCGCATGGGCCGTGGTGGATTTCCCTGATCCGTCGAATGCAGTCGATGCGCTCCGTTTGATACTGCGGTGCGACGCACGGCCTGCCCTCGCGGGTGTTTTCGAACGAGGACGCCTCACCTTGGCGTTCGAGGGAGACGAAATCGTTCAGGAGGCGAGCTATCGGCTCGGAGTCGGTGTGGCCCTGCGGTGCGGAGGGAAATTGGTTGGCGGAACGGACGAAGGGGAAGCTTGGTGGGAAACTCGATGCCGGTCCGATGTGTGGGCCGCCAATCGGAGGGAGTCGACCTGGGCCGACCTGATCGAAGTGAATGTCCCGTGGAGCCGGATCGATCGGGTTGCGAACGCGCTGTCGTCCGCTTCCGATGCCATGTCATTTCCCGAAATCACCCAGCCTTGGGCCGGGGGGGCCACGGTCGCCATGCCCTTGGTGGCGACGACCGATGCGGCGGGATGGCGACGGCTTCGGGCGCGTTTGCGCGCGATCGTGGTCGCGGCGGGGGGAGTGCCGAGGCGAGGATTCGACTGATCACGCGTTCCAAGGCGATCCAAACATGCCTGGGTATTGCGTCAGGACAAAAACTGGGAAGGCTGCGCATTGAAGCGCACCGACACCGGAGGCGACATCGATCCCGCAACGTGCCGCACCCATTTCTCGGCCTTCGCCACCGCGCCGAATTCGGTCCACTCCTCGATCACGAAGAACATCAAGGTGGGACTCCGTAGGTCCACCTGCAGTCCCGGGGGCAACGGGGCAACGAGCAATCGGTCCAGCAAGGCGGCGCCTCGGTCCGTCGGCACGATCGTAAGCACCGCGGCGAATTCAAACCAACCTTTTTCGTCGAACATCGGGAAGCCCTCGTTCCAGAATACGTCCCGCACGGTGTTTTCGTCCATGGGGTCCGCGCTGGCGATGCCCGGAATCTCGCGTTCGGATTTTCACGAACAGGTTTTGGGTTGAAGGGACCATTTGGTCGTGAAAGAATGGGGTTATGGAAGTGCGACGATGCGGGTGAGGCGGTCGGGATTCGGCTGGGCGCTCGGACTCGGCGCTTGGGTGGTCGGGTTCGGCGCGGCGTTCTCTGCGCCTCCGGAGCGCCCCAACAACGCCGGCGAGGCCGGCAAGGCGGCGCACCGTATCCTGCGCGATCGCTGTCTGGCATGCCACACGGGCGCCGCGGCATCCGGCAAACTCGACCTATCCTCGCGCGCGGGGCTGCTGCGCGGCGGCGCCTCGGGCGCCGTGCTC
>JBJTRZ010000081.1:0-6694 GCA_046076415.1 Armatimonadota bacterium | reverse complement strand
CCGCCGCGGTGGCCACGGATGATGTCGACATCGTGGAATACAACGCGATGCGGCGCACCATCGCCAAGCGACTCACCGAGAGCAAGCAGAACACTCCGCACATCTACGTGACGGTCGAAATCGCCATGGAGGAACTGCTCTCCACGCGCGAACGGCTCAACGCGGGCGCGGGCGACGGAACGCCGAAGGTATCGGTCAACGACTGCATCGTCCGGGCCTGCGCGCTCGCGCTGATGGAGAATCCGAACGTCAACTCGCGCTTCGAAAACAACCGGCGTGTCACTCCGCGCGCTGCCCATATCGGAGTTGCCGTCTCCCTGCCGGACGGACTGATCGTTCCGGTGGTGCGTTCCGCGCAGAGCAAATCCCTGCGCGCCATCGCCGTGGAAACCAAACGGTTGGCCGAAGTCGCCCGTGCCGGCAAGCTCCAACCTGCGGATTACCAAGGCGGAAGCTTCACCATTTCGAACATGGGCGCCATCGCCGACGTGGACAACTTCGCGGCGATCATCAACCCGGGTGAAGGCGCGATACTTGCCGTGGCCGCCACGCGAACCGTACCGGCCGTCATGGGTGGCCAATTGGTCGTGGGCAAGCGCATGAAGGTCACCCTTTCGGCGGATCATCGTGTCGTGGATGGCGCCGATGCGGCCCGATTCCTGGGATCGCTCAAGCGACTGCTCGAAAACCCCCTCGAACTATTGGCCTGAGGAGACCGAAATGCGCAAGGCACTCAAGGGACTTCCCGAGCTGGATAGGGACGCACTCGCATGGCGGTTGCGGGATTGGAGCCCCTTCATGGAAGGCCCTGGCAACAATCGTGTGGTGGTCGAATGGTGCGTCACCAATGGTCCCTGCTGCTTCGTCTATCCCGCCTCGCGCCGGGCGGCGGGATTCGATCTCGCGGCGGACGCGTCCCACGCCAGCAGCGATGAACGTTGGGCGGATTTCCTCGAATACACCTTCGTTCCCGCCGTCGTGCAAGCGATCGAAAGCGCGGGCTTCAATCCGCAGGTGATTTGCGCGGATCAACGGCCCGTGATCGCCTTGCGGCAGCGTCGACGCGACCTCGAACGGATCGCACAGGCACGGGGAGCCGGCCACGGGCACTAGTTTCCGTCCCACAACAAAAGGCCCCCGATGCACCTCGGGGGCCTTTTATTTCACGCGGCGCGGTTCTTCCGAACCACTTCGGGTTCCAACCGATCCCGAACCGTCTCGGGTCCGATGACCACCGTCTCGACATCGCTGGCCGAAGGAATGTCGTACATGATGTTCAGCATCGTCTCTTCGAGGATAGTGCGCAGGGCACGCGCACCGGTACCCCGGGCGATCGCCTGCCGGGCGATCTCCACAAGGGCCTCGTCCCGGAATTCCAAGTCGACGCCGTCGAGTTCGAAGAATCTCCGGTACTGACGAACCAGCGCATTGCGCGGTTCGGTCAAGATACGTACAAGGTCGCCCTCGGCGAGCGGAGCAAGCGACGCGAGAACCGGCAAGCGACCGACGAATTCGGGGATCAGGCCAAACTTGAGCAGGTCCTCCGGCACCACATGCGCGAACGGATCCGCCACCACTTGGGCGTTCGAGTCCGGGGAGGATCGGAAACCAATGCTCTGACGATTCAGGCGGCGCTCGACGATCCGTTCCAACCCGTCGAAGGCCCCACCGCAAATGAACAGGATGTTCGTCGTATCGATCTGGACATATTCCTGCTGCGGATGTTTGCGCCCGCCTTGCGGGGGAACGTTCGCCACGGTCCCCTCAAGGATCTTCAACAGCGCCTGCTGGACTCCCTCACCCGAAACGTCCCGGGTGATCGACGCCGAATCGCCTTTGCGGGTGATCTTGTCGATCTCGTCGATATAGATGATTCCGGTTTGGGCCCGTTGAACGACGTTCTGGAAATTCTCGCCGTCATCGGCGGCATGCAGCAATTTGAGGAGAATGTTTTCGACGTCCTCGCCCACGTAGCCGGCTTCCGTCAATGCGGTGGCATCGGCGACGGCGAACGGCACGTCGAGCACCTTGGCCAAGGTCTGTGCGAGCAACGTCTTGCCCGACCCCGTCGGCCCGAGCAACAGAATGTTGGATTTCTGCAGCTCCACGTCCGTGTTCACGGCTTGAATGCGCTTGTAGTGGTTGTAGACCGCCACCGCGAGGGCCCGCTTGGCACGATCCTGCCCGACCACGTACTGATCCAAGTGCTGGTGGATCTCGCGGGGTTTGGGAACTTGCCCGGCAGTTCCGCTGGGACGCCCCGCATCCGAATCCGTGTTGATGATCTCGTTGCAGAGGCCGACGCAGTCGAGGCAGACCGCACCATGGACCCCCAGGATCAGTTTGCGAACCTGATCCCGGTTCTTGCCGCATAGCACACAACGATTTTCGTGCCGATCCATACCGCCGATTCGCGCCATCCGCGCCCCCAGTCGACAGCCCACGCTGCTGCTTCGGTGTCAGCGCTGTCCGCGAACCAAGACCTGATCGATCAGCCCATACTGCACGGCTTCCTCCGAAGACATGAAGTAATCGCGCTGGATATCGGTCATGATCCGCTCGAGCTCCTGACCCGTATGGGACTGCAAGATGCGCGCCAAGAGTTCGTTGTATTTCAGGATCTCGCCCGCTTGGATGCTGATGTCGATGGCCGTGCCCTGGAAGCCGGCGCTCACCTGATGGACCATCATTCGCGCGTGCGGCAAAGCGGACCTTTTGCCCTTCGCCCCACCGGCCAGAAGGACCGCCCCCATCGACGCCGCTTGGCCCACGCAGGTGGTCGCGACATCGCACTGGATCGCCTGCATCGTGTCGTAGATCGCAAGTCCCGCGGTGACCGACCCTCCCGGGGAATTGATGTACAGCTCGATGTCCTTGTCCTTGTCCTCCTTCTCGAGGAAAAGGAGTTCGGCGATCACAAGATTGGCCATGTGGTCGTCGATCGGTTCACCGATGAATATGATCCGATCCTTGAGCAACCGGGAATAAATGTCGTAGGCGCGTTCACCGCGCGACGACTGCTCCACGACCATCGGAACCATCATGTCTGTCTCCTCGTGAGGGCCTGGGGCGCCCGAAAACGGACGCCCACGGGCGGGACGCGCCGTCAGTCCGCGGCGTCCGCCGCCTTCTTGCGACGCTTGGGGGCCGCGGCAACCACCGGAACCTCGGCGGGTGCCTCGGTGGGAGTTTCCGCAGCAGGTTCGGATTTCTTGGTCGAACGACGTGCCTTCGGTTTCTCGGCGGCTTCGGTCGTCGCCGGCGCCGCGGACTCGCCACGCAGTTCGTCCGCCGACACCGACCGGGAAACCACGGTCGAAAGCGACTTCAGGTGGGCGAGAATCTTCTCGGTAAGCGCTTGATCGCGGTAGCGATCCAGCTGGTTGTTCTTTTCCGCGAACGCACGCACCGCCGCCGGAGACACGTTGGCTTGCGCGGCGCGCTGGGCGATCTTGGCATCGATATCCGCATCGTCGACCGTGATCGCCTCCGTCTTGGCGACTTCCGAAAGCACCAGCGAGTTGCGAATGCGCTGCGAGGCGCCCACCGACATTTCTCCGAGCACCTCGTCGGTCGACTTGCCGATCGCGCGCAGATAGTCCTCGACGGTGACGTTCTGTTCCTTGAGGCGCTCCTCGAGTTGCCGGGCCTCCGCCTCCACCTCGGCACGCAGCAACACTTCCGGGAAGTGGATCTGGGCCGATTCGACGATACGCGACACCAAACGAACCTCGAGTTCGTTGTCCGCCATCTCGTCCGCGGCGGTTTCCAACGAATCCTTGAGGGCGGCCCGTAGCGCATCGACGGTCGTGGCGGTGGGATGGACGGATGCCGCGAACGCATCGTCGACCTCGGGAAGGGCGCGCTTGCGCACTTCCTTCACCGAGACGGTGAAGGTGGCTTTCTTGCCACGCAGCGACGGATCCTGGAACGTCCCGGGATAGAGGGCCTCGATCGTCTTGTCGTCACCGGCGACAATCCCCACCAATCCGTTGTCGAGGTCGGGAATATTCTTCCCCACTTCGATCAAGGTCGACTTGGGTTCGGCGAGTTCCGGGAGATCGCGCCCCTCGACCACGGCGGTCAAATCCACGAGCACCATGTCGCCGATGGCCGCGACCGCATCCGCGACGGCGTCGTACTTGGCTTGCCGCGTGCGCAGCGCCTCGACTTGCTGGTCGACTTCCGCATCGGTGACCACCAGCCGGCGACGTTCGACCTCGAGCCCCTTGTATTCCCCGAGGGTCACGACGGGCCGCAACGGAACATTGGCCTTGAAGACCAACGAACCATCCTCCGGGTAGTCGACCAACTCGAACTCGGCTTGACCAAACGGCTCGATGGCCGCTTCCGACACCGCGTCGCGATACGCATCGGGCACGATCAACTCCACGGTGCGCTGCCGGACCCGGGTCGGGTCGACATAGTTTCGCGCCATGTGCGGAGGCACCTTGCCCTTGCGGAATCCGGGCAATTGGATGGATTGAAGCGCGCTGGCGAACGCCTTTTTCCGCGCGCCTTCGACCCGTTCGCCTTCAACCGTGATGGTCAAGGCCACCTTGCACGGATCGATCTGTTCGCTGGTCACCTGCATCGGACGTTCACTTCTCCCTGGAATTGGCTTCGGCAAAAAAACAAGGTACCGGTCGTGCGGGACGATCCAGTACCTCGCGGTCGATTTGAAAGCGGGAGACGGGATTCGAACCCGCGACATCTACCTTGGCAAGGTAGCGCTCTACCACTGAGCTACTCCCGCACGTTACCCGCTTGGCACTGGGCGAGAGGGGATTCGAACCCCTACGCCTTGCGGCACTGGTTCCTAAGACCAGCGTGTCTGCCGTTTCACCACTCGCCCCAGGCACCGGCCGACAGAGCGAAGGGTACCATCCCGGAAGGGCGCTGTCAAGCAAGCCCCTCCGGAACGGATCGCTCGTCACGCCTCCGGCGCAGGAGGCAGTTCGCCCGCGGACGCAGGTCCGGGCAGTTCCCGCTCCGGGGTATCCGAGTCGCCTTTGCGGAAGATGACCGTGGACTTGTCGCCCTCGCCATCGAGATCCGCCACGATCGTGTCCCCCGCGGAAAATCGCCCCAGCAGGACCTCTTCCGCGAGCGGATCCTCGATCAAGCGCTGAACCGCCCGTCGCAACGGGCGTGCGCCGAATTGCGGGTCGTATCCCTCCGTCGCGAGGCGCTCGACGACCGTCGATGCGACCAACAACTCCATGCCCTGTTGGTCGATCTGGCGACGAACATTGCGCAACATCAACTCCACGATGCGATGGATATCGGCCGCACCCAGCGCATGGAAGACGATGATGTCGTCGAGGCGGTTGATGAACTCCGGACGGAAGACCCGTTTGATCTCCTCGTTGATCCGTCGCTTCATCGCGTCGTAGTCCTTCTGGGACTCCTCCTTGGCCTCTTCCTGACGCAATCCGATCGCCGGCTCGCGATGGATGTGCTGCGAACCGATGTTGCTGGTCATGATCAACACGCAGTTGCGGAAGTCGACCACGCGCCCTTGCGAATCGGTCAGGCGACCATCCTCCATCACCTGAAGGAGCAGGTTGAAGACCTCCGGATGGGCCTTCTCTATCTCGTCGAGCAGAATGACCGAGTACGGCTGGCGACGAACCGCCTCGGTCAGTTGACCGCCCTCCTCGTAGCCCACGTAGCCGGGAGGCGCACCCACCAGTCGGGACACGGCGAAGCGCTCCATGTATTCGCTCATGTCGATGCGAACCAGAGCATCCTCTTTCTCGAAAAGGAAATTCGCCAGCGCACGGGCCAGTTCCGTCTTTCCGGTACCGGTCGGTCCCACGAACAGGAACGAGCCCATCGGCCGCCGAGGATCCTTCAAGCCCGAGCGCGCACGGCGAACCGCACGGCTGACGGCGACGATCGCCTCGTGCTGGGAAATGATGCGCTGGTGCAGCGCATCCTCCATTTGCAAGAGCTTCTGGGTCTCGGTCTCGACCAAACGAGACACGGGAATTCCCGTCCACGAATAGACGATCTGCGCCACCTCGTCGTCGCCGACCACCAGCGGAATCGCCTTGCGCTGTTCATCCCATTGCGCCTGCAATTCGGTGATTCGGTCCGTGAGGAAGGCCTGCTGCTCCTCCAGGAATTTGACCCGATCGTAATCCGATTTGTCGGCGATCGCCGTGACTTCCTTTTCGACCTGCAGGAGCTCCAACTTGGCATCGCGCAACGGCTGCGGCGCCGTCGCCGCGCGCAGTCGAACCCGGGAAGCCGCCTCGTCGATGAGGTCGATGGCCTTGTCGGGAAGGAATCGGTCGGTGATGTACCGGTCGGCGAGACGCGCGGCCGCGTCGAGCGCCGCATCGGTGATCTCCACCTTGTGGTGCTCCTCGTAGCGGCTCCGCAGCCCCTTGAGGATCTCGACCGCCTCGTCAACCGATGGCTCGTCGACCTTCACCATCTGGAACCGGCGGGCCAACGCCGCGTCGCGCTCGATGTATTTCCGATACTCGTCGCGAGTGGTCGCGCCGATGCACTGCAACTCTCCACGCGCCAAAGCGGGCTTCATGATGTTGCTCGCGTCGATCGCCCCCTCGGCCGCTCCGGCGCCCACCAACGTGTGCAGTTCGTCCACGAACAGGATGACTTCGCCGGCGGCCTTGCGGACCTCCTCCATCACCCGCTTCATACGCTCCTCGAACTCGCCGCG
>JBJTRZ010000080.1:0-4737 GCA_046076415.1 Armatimonadota bacterium | reverse complement strand
GGGTCGCGGTGACCACTTTGTCGTCATATCGGACCAGGACCGCCGACTCTCCCTTGCCCACGACTTGGGTCGATCCATCGGGCGACACATTGGCAACCTGCGCGTTACTTCCGGAAAACAACGACTCCTGCGTGACATCGCGGGTCGTGCCGTCGGAGAACGATGCCATCACGCGGAAACGTTGAACGGAACCGACCGGCAGGATGCGCGTGGAGGGAACGATATCAAGCTTCGACAGCGAATTGTCGTCCTTGCGCGGGCCGGGCATGCCCGAGGCGATCCAATCCACCAGGAGTTGCCAATGGGGGGAATTGGCTTCGAGCAGCTTGCCTCCCTTGTGGGCGACGGCACCGGTGGGTTTGCGAAGCAGCAAACTTGCCTCGGGACGGGAAGGAGCGACGCGGCGACCGGCCGCCCCCCGGGTGATCGAAAGGAAATCGGAATCGGGATCGTAACCCTGCAGCGAAAGCTTGAATCCACCCTTGCCTTGGGTTGCCCCGTGGCAACCCCCTTGATTGCAACCAAGCCGAGTCAGCACCGGCACGACATCGCGGACAAACCGAGGCGTGGTGGCGGCGAACCCGTGCACGCGAACCGGCATGGCGATGGTGCTGCCCTTGAGTTGCGCGCGTACGACGGTCTCGCCGTCGCCGCGGGGGCGCAGGATGCCATCCTCCACCACGACCACGGCCGGGTCGCCGACGGTCCAACGGACGATCGAAGAAACATCCCGTGGCCCGGATGGCCCAACCTGTTCCACCAAAGGGCGGGCAGAGGCGTAGCGGCCCGACAGGGAGACGGCGACGGAGGGACGGCTCCAGCGAAGCACTGGTGCCGACGTCCGAACCGGCGGTGCGGCCAATGCCGATCCGGCGACCGGAAGTAGGGCCGCAAGCGCGAAAAGACGGGTCCCGAACTGCATCGTCATCCCCGATCGGCTCCCCGCAGGGGGCACGCGTTTAGTGTTTCCATTCTACCCGAACCCCTCGCCACCGTCCGTGCCGGAACGCCAATCCGCCGGACCGTGGAGGCCTGAAGTCCGTGTGTCGATTACGCTGGTGTCAGGAGTTCACCATGCAATCGACGTACCTTCCGGTCGGCATCTCGCAATCCCCGTTCCAGAATCCCTCGCGCGGAAATCTTCGACGCATTCCGGAAAACAAGCCATCGATCGTCGATCCCGGTGCCCGCGGATTCGCCACCAGCCCATTGCCTGCCGAATCGCCCGTCAAGTGGGACTTGGCACGCCTCGCCTGGCATTTCGAGCGGGAGCACCACGAACGGCTCCGCCGAGGGTTCGTCGAAGTGCTCAAACCGTGGGAGCGCATGCCGTCCACACCTGTATTGGTACAATTGCGCGCGCTGCGGGGAGCGATCGAGCACCATTTCTACCGTAACGAACGATTGCTATTTCCGGAGATGCGCAAGTGCGAACGCATCACTTCCAAATCCGGATTCGCGACACGGGACCCGCTTGGCCCGGTCGAGCGCAGCAATCGGGACCTGCGCAGAATGCTGACCCAGACGGTCCGCATGCTTGAATTGGAAAACACCAAGGCCTCCGAGCCGGCGAGCAGCTGCGCCGCGATGGAGCTGCTGGAATCGGTGGGAAGGTTTTTGGTGCTCGAGCGAGAGTTGCTCCTTCCTCGGTGCAGGGACGCGTTCCAAACCTTGGTTCCCAATGGCATTCGCACCTGCGATTGAAACCAAGGGGCATTTTCTTTTTCGTGTTGGGGAGGCACCAGCGGGTGGAGGGGCGAATTCCTCCGCGTCCGTTTCGAGGCAGGGTAGACGTGCCGGCGGAACGTTCCCGTACCCATGTCCACCCTCCCGCAGGTTTCCCGGGGCGCCGATGCCGCCCGCGACACGTCCCGCATCGACATGCATGTCGTCGTGGGAAAGCCACCCACCGAGTTGGCCGAAGCGCTACGCGCGTTGCTGCCCGATTTTCCGGAACCGTGGTTCAGTATCCGGTCCGATCTGAGAATGGACGGAGTGGGTGGCGACACGTGGATGGTCGTCGGTGGAGGGAAAATCTGCGCGATCGCGATCGACTCCGTTGAATCCGCCCGACTCGAGTCCGGCCCGTTCGAAATCATGGCCGTCGACAAGGCGCGCGGATTTGGAACGGTGGGTAGCGCTTTCCTGCAACTGCGGATCGGCGGGGTCTACGTGGATGTGGTTCGGTACAGCAACGCCAAGCGCGAGATGTTCGGCCGCGCACTCATCCAGATCGAACGGCATATCGCGGGCAAGGAATGGCTGCCATCCGCATTGACCCGACCGAGCGAGGTCGTGTGCGGCACCTGCGGCCTACCGTTGCCCGGACGAGGGACCCTCTGCTCGCGGTGCGCGGGCGGGCACGGCATCTTCGTTCGCGCGTTCGGCCTGATGCGCGACTACTACGGTTCCTTGGTTGGCCTGCTGGTCATGATGGTCGCCGGTGTGGGCTTGGATTTGCTCCCGCCGTTGCTTACCCGAACCCTGGTCGATCGGGTCTTGGTGCCCAAATCCGAAACGAACCTGCTCCCGATGATCCTCGGTGGGTTGATGGTGGCTTCCCTCGCCCGGAATATTTTGAGCATTTTCATTGGGCGGCTCGGCGCGGGCATCAGCACGCGCATCACGCGTGAGCTGCGCGAACGGCTGCAACGCAAACTCGTGAGCCTTGGCGTCGATTATTACAACCGGCATTCCGTGGGGAGCCTGATGAGCCGGGTGCTCTGGGACGTCGAGTATTTCCAAGGGTTCGTCGTTCAAGTTTCCCAGGGATTCCTGCTGAATCTGATGCTGGTGCTCGGGATCGGCACGGTTCTCTTCACGATGAACTGGTTGCTGGCATTGCTGGTGATCGTGCCGATTCCGTTCGTAGTGGTTGGAACCATCTATTTTTGGAAGCACATCCATCCCATCTACTACCGAGTCTCCGATAGCCAATCGAAGATGTCGCAACTGCTTTCCGGGCTGCTTTCGGGAATCCGATTGGTCAAATCCTTCGGCCAGGAAGAAGCGGAACACCGGCGCTTCGAGCGCTCCGCCGCGTACATGCGCGACAATCGCAATCTCCTCGAAACCAGCGTTGCGACATTCAACCCGGTCATGGGCTTCCTGTTCGGGCTCGGGGGGCTGATCATTTGGTACGCGGGCGGGAGGCAAGTGCTCGAGGGGCGCATCAGCCTTGGAACCCTGATGGCGTTCTTCAGCTATCTGGGCATGTTCTACGGGCCGGTGTCCGCCCTCAGCATGTTTTCCAACTGGGTGACCGGCTTCATTAGCGCAGGCCAACGGATTTTCGAAGTCCTCGACGCCAACGTGTCGGTTCGAGACGATGCCGATGCCGTTTCCAAACCGGGCTTCGAAGGTTCGATTGAATTCCGCAATGTGGTGTTTGGATACGACCCCTACCAACCCGTGCTCAAGGGAGTCGATTTCCGCATCGAACCCGGATCGTTCGTCGGCATTGTGGGAAAGAGCGGATCGGGCAAAACGACGTTGGTGAACCTGATCAACCGCTTCTACGATGTCCAACAAGGGGAAGTGCTCATCGACGGCGTGGATGTTCGATCGCTGCGTCAATCGGACCTGCACCGCGACATCGCCTTGGTGCTTCAGGAACCGTTCCTTTTCTCGGCCACCATCGCCGAGAACATCGCCTATGGCCGACCGGACGCAACCATGGCGGAAATCGTCGATGCCGCGAAGGCGGCCAATGCCCACGATTTCATCACCCGCAGGTCCGCCGCCTACGATACGAAACTGGGCGAGCAGGGGGCTGGCCTATCCGGTGGGGAACGACAGCGCATCAGCATTGCGCGGGCACTCCTGTGCAACCCCCGGATCCTGATCCTCGACGAGGCGACGTCCTCCGTGGATACCGAGAGCGAACAAGAAATCCAAAAGGCGCTTGCCGTGCTTTGCAAGGGGCGAACCACGATCGCCATCGCGCATCGTTTGTCGACGCTGAAGAATTCCGACTGGATTTACGTGGTCGATCAGGGACGAATCGCCGAATCCGGAACCCACGACGGCTTGATGGAGCAGGGGGGGATTTACCACCGGCTCGTCAAGATCCAGACGGAACTGACCCGATTGGAAGGTTGAGGATGGATCCCGCACGCAATACGCCTCCCGCTCCGGAAATGGCCGGCGTCCGACGACTGGTGCCGGAAAGCGCCCGAATCTGGCACGGGGACCACAATCTGCTGCACTGCGAAGTGGACAACGATCGATACGATGGTGTCTTTGCGGTGCGCCTGTTCCCGATCCGCCATCCGGAGCAGTTTGTGTCGCTCTGTTACACCGACGAGACGGATCGGGTGCGGGAGGTTGGAGTGATCCACGACCTGTCGGAGTTTCCCGAGGAAACGCAATCCTTGATCCGAAGGACGTTGGGAAAGCACTACCATGAACGCATTGTCGAACGCATCCAACGGGTTCGGCTCGAACATGGACTGCTCTTCATCGACGCCAAGACGGATCGCGGGACCGAGGAATTCATCGTTCCATGGCGGCACGATCGGGCCGAGGACTACGATGAGGCCGGCAAGGTGCTTCTCGATGCCCTCGACAATCGGTATGTGATTCCGGATATGCGCGGTTTGCCGGAACGGGATCGTCTGGAACTGACGCGCTTCATCTATTGGTGAGGGAGGCGGAAGCGTCGGGAAACCGACACCACTGGGGCGTCTCCCTCAGCCGATGCAGGATTTCCCCCGCCTTGGAGACCATCAAAATCCC
>JBJTRZ010000079.1:0-1454 GCA_046076415.1 Armatimonadota bacterium | reverse complement strand
GGGGGCACAATTTCCGCCCCGACTACCTGGTGCTCGCCGATGCGGCGCGCGCGATCGGGGCGGAGCGGGTGCTCGCGCTCACCGCCACCGCCACGCCGGCCGTGGTCGCAGACATCCAATCGACCTTCGCCATCGCAGACGAGGATGTGGTGACGACGGGTTTCCACCGTCCCAATCTGATCCTGCGCGCCACCGCCTGTCGGGCGGCGGAACGTGCCGAACGGTTGGTCGAACGTTTGAAGTGCACGCCCCCCGGCCCCACCATCGTTTATGTCACCTTGCAGCGCACCGCGGAGCAACTCGCGGAGCAGCTCCGAGCGGCAGGATTCCCCGCGGAGGCGTACCACGCGGGCATGGACACCGAGGTGCGGTCCTCCGTGCAGGAACGGTGGATGCGGTCCGACGAGGGCATCGTGGTGGCGACGATCGCGTTTGGGATGGGCATCGACAAGGCGGATGTCCGCCGGGTTTTCCACGCGAATGTGCCCAAATCCCTGGAGAGTTACAGCCAAGAGGTGGGGCGGGCCGGCCGGGACGGACGGGACGCGGTGTGCGAGGTGTTCGCCAGCCCCGAGGACCTGCCCGCCCTCCGCAACTTCGCCTACGGCGACACGCCGTCGCTGCTCGCCCTCGAAAAATTGCTCGCCGATCTTTCGGGCCGCGGCGAAACCTTCGACCTTTCGTTGCATGCCCTCGGCGGAGCGCACGACATCCGCCCGTTGGTGCTGCGCACCCTGCTCACCTATTTGGAACTCGATGGTGTCCTGAAGCAGGGAACCCCGTTTCACGCGGGGTACGAGTGGCGCCTTGCCCCCGGGGCGAGCGTGGAATCGGTCAGCGGCGAATTCGGCGCGCATGCCGGCGAGGTGCGTTCCGTGTTCGGTGCGGCGCGCAAGGGCCGGATCTGGTGGTCCGGTGATCCGACCCTGATCGGGGAGGCGACCGGGTTGGACCGTGGCCGCGTGGTGCGCATGCTCGAGGTGCTCTCCGAACGTGGATTGATCGAATTGCGCACCGCCGACGTGCGATTGCCGTTCACGCGCCAAGTGCCCGCCGATCGGCTGGCGGCCGCGGCGCCCGACCTTTACGAGCGGTTTGCCGCCCGTGAGCGCAGCGAGGTGGGGCGCATCGACGCGACGATGGCGTTGCTGGTCGGCGACCCGTGTTTGGCGGCCGGGATTGCGGCGCATTTCGGCGACCATTCGGTGGGGCGGTGTGGGCGGTGTTCCAAATGCGAGGGGGAGGTGGAGGCATTGCCGGCGGTTTCCCAACCCGTGGATTGGGATCCGTCGGTGCTGGAAAGGGTTTTGGAATTGGCGCGGCGCCAACCGGCGGCGCTGGGCGAGGCGCGCCAGCGCGCGCGGTTCCTCTGCGGAATTTCGAGTCCGGCGGCGACGCGGGCCCGCCTTGGCGGGCATCCGCTGATGGGAATTTGGTCGGATCGGGATTTCCCG
>JBJTRZ010000078.1:0-5139 GCA_046076415.1 Armatimonadota bacterium | reverse complement strand
TTGGTGACGAACAAGTCGTCACCGACAAGCTGCACCTTGCCGCCCAGCGCGTCGGTCAGCAGCTTCCACCCCTCGAAGTCGTCCTCCGCCATGCCGTCCTCGATCGAAACGATCGGGTAATTGGCGGCGAGGTCGGTCCAGAAGGCGACCATTTCCTCGCGGGTCTTCATCAGATTCGACTTCCAGAAGTAATACTTGCCTTCTTGTCCCTGATGCTTGGCCTCTTCGTAGAGTTCGGTGGTGGCGGGGTCCATCGCGATGCGGATCTGCTCGCCCGCCGTGAAGCCGGCCTTGGCGATCGCCTCCATGATCACGTCGAGGGCTTCCTGATTGCTGCCCAAGTTGGGCGCGTAGCCGCCTTCGTCGCCGACCGCCGTGCCGTAACCCTTGCCCTTGAGCACCGACTTGAGCGCGTGGAAAATCTCCGCTCCCCACCGCAGGGCTTCGGCGAAGCAATCGGCGCCCACCGGCATGACCATGAACTCCTGCAGGTCGACCGAGTTGTCGGCATGCTTCCCGCCGTTGATGATGTTCATCATCGGAACGGGCAGCTGGCGTGCGCCGGCACCACCGACATAGCGGTAGAGGGGCAGGCCGAACGATTCGGCGGCGGCCTTCGCGGTGGCGAGCGAGACGCCGAGCAGCGCGTTGGCCCCCAGACGGCCCTTGTTGTCGGTGCCGTCGATGGCGAGGAGCAGGTTGTCCACCGCCACCTGATCGGCGGCGTCCATCTCCACCAACTCCGGCGCGATCACGTCGTTGACATGGTCGACCGCCTTGAGGACGCCCTTTCCGAGGTAGCGCCCCTTGTCGCCGTCGCGCAATTCGACCGCCTCGTGGGCGCCGGTGGACGCGCCGGAGGGGACCGCCGCGCGGCCCACCGATCCGTCGTTCAAAATGACGTCCACTTCGACCGTCGGATTGCCGCGGGAGTCGAGCACCTCGCGGGCGCGGATGTCCTCGATATGGGTCATGCTCATGGAAACCTCGGGAAAAAGGGATTGGAAGGCGTGCCCGTCCGGGCCGAACGATTATATCGCGGGCCCCGCGACCCTCCGGAAACTCCCCCGCGCTCCGCCGTTTCGTGGACGCCCCGAACCGCGCGCGACGGGATACTGCTTCGTTTGCCATCGCGCTCCCGGAGATTTCAGCATGTCTTCCAATTCGTTGGTCCTCGACTACGCCGACATCGACTTGTCCCGACTCGCCGAGGTGGGGGGAAAGAACGCCTCCTGCGGCGAGCTCTTCCGCATGGCCTCGCAACTGGGAATCGGAGCGGTCGACGGGTTCGCGACGACGGCCGCCGCTTGGCGGCTCCTGCTCGCGGTGGACGATCTGCGCGCGCGTCTGCGCGAAACGCTCGACGGCCTGGATCCGGAGGACACCGACGATTTGGCGCGGCGCGGCGCGGCGGCGCGGGCGCTCGTGCTGGGCACCGCGTTGCCCGAAGTGTTCGTGTACGCCGTGCGCGCGGCGCAGTCCCGACTGAGCGCACGCCTCGGACGCGCCTGCACCTACGCCGTCCGGTCCTCCGCCACCGCCGAAGACCTTCCCGACGCATCGTTCGCCGGCCAGCACGAAAGCTATCTCCATGTGGCGCCCGACGACTTGGAGAACGCGATCCATCGCTGCCTGGCGTCGCTCTTCACCGATCGCGCGCTGGTGTACCGGCACACCCGGGGGTTCGATCACGACCAGGTGGCGCTCTCCGTGGGCGTGCAGCCCATGCTCCGCTCCGACATCGGCGTGTCGGGGGTGATCTTCACCCTGGACACCGAAACGGGTTTCCCGGAGGCGGTGGAAGTGACCGCCGCCTGGGGCCTCGGGGAGTACGTGGTGCAGGGGGCCACGACGCCCGACGAGTGGACGGTTTCGAAGCTTGGCCTCCAGCGAAACGTTGCGATTCCGATCGTCGGCCGGGCGCTCGGCGCGAAGGCGGTGCGTTTGGTGTTCGACGCGGCTGGTGGAACGCGCGAGGAAGCGGTTCCCGAGGTGGATCGGCGACGGTTCTGCTTGGGCGATGGCGATGTGGAAACCCTGGCCCGATGGGCGGTGGCGATCGAAAAACACTATTCGGACCGCGCCGGGGCTCCGCGGCCGATGGACCTCGAATTCGTCCGCGATGGCGAGACCGGCGTGCTTTCCATCATCCAGGCGCGGCCGGAGACGGTCCATGCGCGCCGGGCTCCCGGGGCGGTGCTCGAAACGTGGCGGCTGCTCGAGCCGGCGGGCGCGACGTTGGTGAACGGCCAGGCCGTGGGTTCCCGCATCGCTTCGGGCAAAGTCCGGGTCGTGCGCGATCCTTCCCGGCTCGGCGACGTGCTCCCGGGCGAGGTGCTCGTGGCGGGGATCACCGACCCGGATTGGGAGCCGGTCATGCAACGGGTGGCGGCGATCGTCACCGATCACGGCGGACGCACCGCCCACGCCGCCATCGTTTCCCGCGAACTCGGTCTGCCGTGCATCGTGGGCACCGGGGACGCGACGACGGTGCTTCGGGATGGGCAGGAAGTGACCGTGGTTTGCGCGGAAGGCCCGACCGGGCGCGTGACCCGCGGAGCAACTCCATTCGCGGTCGAGCGCATCGATGTGGCGACCGCGCGCACCCGAACGAAGGTGCAGCTGACCCTCGCCGACCCCGACCAAGCGTTCGCCCACGCCCGACTTCCCGTCGACGGCGTGGGGTTGGCGCGCATGGAATTCCTGATCGCGGGACGGATCGGCATGCATCCCGCAGCCGTGGCGGCTTGGCCCGACGCGGCGGGGGAGGCGCTTCGGCGCGCGGTTTCGGAGCGGGTTCCCGGAGACGAGGACCCCCGGGAATGGTTCGTGCGCACGCTTGCCGAAGGCATTGGGCGAATCGGCGCGGCGTTCCACCCGCGGTTCACCTTGGTTCGGTTCTCCGATTTCAAGAGCAACGAATACGCGCGGCTCCCCGGAGGCGAGGGGCTCGAACCGTCCGAGGAAAACCCGATGATTGGTTTCCGCGGCGCATCCCGCTACGCCGATCCGCGCTACCGCGCGGGCTTTGCCCTCGAATGCGCCGCAATCCGCCGGGTGCGGGAGGGCATGGGCCTCGAAAATGTCCATGTGATGGTGCCGTTTTGCCGAACGGTCGAAGAACTCCGCGGAGTGCTCGACGCCATGGCGGGACACGGTTTGATCCGGGGCAGGGATGGCCTGCAGGTGTGGGCCATGTGCGAGGTGCCGTCGAACGTCTTGTTGGCCGAGCGGTTTTTGGAGCTCGTGGACGGATTTTCGATCGGTTCGAACGATTTGACCCAACTGGTGCTAGGCGTCGATCGGGATTCGGAATGCGTTTCGCACCTGTACGACGAGCGCGACGACGCGGTGCGGGCGATGATCGCGCGGGCGGTGGACGCGGCGAAGGCGGCGGGGAAACCGATCGGGTTCTGCGGTCAGGCGCCGTCGGATCTGCCGGGCTACGCCGGGTGGCTCGTCGGGCTCGGCATCACGTCGATTTCCTTGAACCCCGACAGCGTGCCGGTTGGCCTGCGGCGCATTGCGGAGGCCGAGGGGGCGCGGGCGTAAGCAGGGCCCCGGGCATCGGGCGGTGGACTACTCCCGCCGAAGCCCCAATGCGGCGAAGCGCTCGAATTCGCCGAGATGGTTTTCAAGGATGTCGACGACCACCTGAACCATCGGGGGCTGGTGGTTGTGCACGGTACGAGTGCGAAATCCGCTCGTTCGGCGCTGGTTCGGCACGAGGTCGCCGGGTATCCAGCCGGCTTGCGCCGGCAGCGGGAACGTTTCTCCCGACGCGGTCGCCGCTCCCTCGTTCCGCAATGTCCATCGACCGGACCCGTCCGTCGAACGCTCGCCGCGCACCGTCCAACCGCGCCGCCCCGCAATGGGCCTGGAGGGATTCGAACCCCCAACCAAGGGATTATGAGTCCCCTGCTCTAACCGTTGAGCTACAAGCCCGCGTCGCCGAGGCGGGAAAACCATCCCCTGCGCACGCCCAAGGATACTACGCGATCAACCCCTTCACCACGTCGCCGTAGACATCCGTCAAACGGAAGTCCCGCCCTTGGTAGCGGTAGGTGAACTTGGTGTGCTCGATACCGAAAAGCGCCAGGATCGTGGCCTGGAGATCGTGCACGTGGACGGGATCCTTGGCAACGTTGTAGGCGAAATCGTCGGATGCGCCGTACACGGTGCCCGGCTTGAACCCGCCGCCCGCCGCCCAGATCGAATACACCGACCCGAGGTGGTCGCGACCGTACCCCGAAGCCGCGTTGATGTCTCCCTGCCCGAACACGGTTCGGCCGAACTCCGACATCCACAACACGATCGTGTCGTCGAGCAACCCACGCTGCTCGAGGTCCTTCACCAACGCGGCGGCCGGCTGATCCGTGTCGCGACACTGTTCCGCGAGTTGGGTGGAAAGGTTGCCGTGCTGGTCCCATCCCGAGTGCATCAATTGCACGAATCGGGTTCCCTTTTCCACCAGCCGTCGCGCCAGCAGGCAATGGCGCGCGAACGATCCGGGCCGCAGGACATCCTTGCCGTAGAGGTCGAGAATATGTTGGGGCTCCTTCTCGACGGCGAGCAGGTCGGGGACGCTGGTTTGCATGCGGAACGCGGTTTCGTACTGGCTGATGCGGCTGGATATCTCGGGGTCGCCTTTGGCGGCCGCATGGCGACGGTTGATCGCCTGGATTCCGTCGAGCGTCGCTCGGCGCACGCCCGAGGTCACACCGTCGGGGTTGCCGAGGTAAAGGACGGGTTCGCCTTCGCTGCGAAAGCGGGTGCCCTGATGCTCCGAGGGCAGGAAACCGGAGCCCCAGTAGTAGTCGAAGAACAATTGCCCGCAGGTCCGGCCCACATCGGTGCTGGTCATCACCACGAATGCGGGGAGGTCCTCGGTCATGCGGCCAAGTCCGTAGACCATCCAGGAGCCGAAGCTCGGGCGCCCCGGAATCTGCGAACCCGTCAGGAACAGGGTGACCCCCGGGGCATGGTTCACCGCGTCCGTGGTCATCGAGTTGACGAGGCAGATTTTGTCGGCGATCGAGCCGATTCCGGGGAGCAGGGTCGAGAGGGGAATTCCGGCCTTGCCATAGCGCTGAAACGGTTTGAGGGCGGGGAGGATGGGGTGGCGCGCCGCGGTGGCGG
>JBJTRZ010000077.1:0-1589 GCA_046076415.1 Armatimonadota bacterium | reverse complement strand
CGAGTCGGTATTGGGCGGCGCACTCGCGCAGGATGCGAATTCGGGTGGGGCTCAGGACCAGGGTCCGCGGGTTCCGGGCGCGTGGCATCGGGGGTTTCGGCGATATAATAACGCATCCCCCGACGGAGCCCCGCCATGGCCGATCACACCCGAATCCTTGCCGGTCTTTGTGTCTTGTTGCCGATCGTTGCCGGTTGCGGTAAGCGCGCCACGGCGCCGGTGGCCGCGCCTCCCAAACCGGCGGAACCGGCGCGTCCCGCGGTCGATTATTCGGGCCTTCGAGTGGACGAAACCGGGGCGATTCCGGTGGTGATGTACCACGATGTCGCGGGGAGTCGGAACGACAAAATGTTCCGCACGCCCGAGTCGTTCCGCAAGGACCTCCAGCTGCTGCACGACAAGGGTTTCCATCCGGTGAATCTGCGCGATGTCACGGCGAATCGGGTGTCGGTGCCCGCCGGCAAGTCGCCGGTGGTGATCACGTTCGACGACGCGCGCCAGTCGCAATTCAACCTGATCGAATCGGAAAAGTCGTACCAGGTCGATCCCAAGTGCGCGGTGGGCATCCTCGAGGATTTCTGCAAGTCCCATCCCGATTGGAAACCCGCGGCGACGTTCTTCGTGCTCCCCAAATCCAAGCGCACGCAGGAGACATTCGGGCAAACGGGCCTGGGCGCGCAGAAGCTGCAGTACCTGATCGACAAGGGCTACGAGATCGGCAACCATTCCACCAACCATCGAACGTTCCGAAAGATGTCGGCGAAGACGGTGCAGGAGGAGTTGGCGGGCGCGCAGGCGGCGATCGTGGCGGGTGCCCCCAAGGCGGAAGTGGTGTCGTTCGCGCTTCCCTACGGTGCGCTTCCGCGCGACAAAAAGGTTCAGCCGTTCCTGGCCACCGGCTCCCACGCCGGCACGACCTACCGCCACACCGGCGTGTGCCTTGCCGCATGGCGCCCGATGCACGCACCGGGCACGCTCAAATACAATCCGCTGCGCATCGAGCGCATCACGCCCGAGGACATGCGCTTCGGGTTGAAATATTGGGTCGACGAACTGGCATCCGGACGGTTGCCACGCTACATCTCCGACGGCGATCCCACCACGGTGTCGTTTCCGGCTTCCCTGAAGGCGAACGTCGATTCGGAGAAACTCCGCGCCGATGGTGTGCGGGCAAACCCCTACGGAGGCTCGGGCGGCGGTTCGAAACCCATTGTGTCCTCCACCGAATCCGCGCCGGCGAAGCCCATCGACGGCGAAGGCGCCACGGCCCCTTCCCCCGCCCCCAAACCCATTTCCGGAAACTAGTCCCCCGAACGCTGGTTCCGCCGGTCGGGAGACGCCGCGAACGCCCGGCATGCGCCATGGTGTGGGCATGACCGCAACTTCGCCCCACCCACGCGCCCACCGCATCCACCTGTCGGTCGTGGCGCTCGACCTCGCCCTCGCGGTGCTGGGAATGCTCCTGCTCCTCGGTGCCTGCGCCGTGTTCGCGATTCCCGCCTACGGCCGGGCCACGCCGTCCACCGGTTGGCTCGCCACGGGCATCGCGGGACCCGCGATCGCGTTGCCGGCCGCGGGGCTGGCGTTGC
>JBJTRZ010000076.1:0-2626 GCA_046076415.1 Armatimonadota bacterium | reverse complement strand
CCGGCATGGACGCGCCTCTCCGGAACCGCGCCGCTGGTGATTCGGCCCGAAACCACCTTCGTCAACATTAGCGAGCGGTGCAACGTTGCCGGTAGTCGTCGCTTCCTGCGAATGATCGAATCCGAGGATTACGACGGCGCGATCGCCGTCGCGCGCAATCAGGTCCGGGACGGTGCTCAAATCCTCGACATCTGCTTCGACGATACAGGCATGCTCGATCGGCACGCGTGCATGCGCACGTTCCTCACATTGCTGCAAGGCGAACCCGATGTGAATCGCGTGCCGTGGATGATCGACTCCTCCGATTTCTCCGTGATCGAAACCGGTCTTCGAGTCACGGTCGGCAAGCCAGTGGTCAACTCAATTTCGCTCAAGGCCGGCGAGGACGATTTCCGAAACAAGGCTCGTTTGGCTCTTCGCTACGGGGCCGCCGTGGTCGTGATGGCCTTCGACGAGCGGGGACAAGCCGATACGGCCGACCGGAAGATCGAGATCTGCCGTCGCAGCTACGGCATCCTCGTCGACGAAATTGGTTTTGCCCCCGAGGACATTATTTTCGATCCGAACGTACTCGCGATAGGCACGGGAATCGAGCAACACCGGCGCTACGCGGTGGATTTCTTCGAGGCGACCCGCTGGATCAAGCGCAATCTCCCCCATTGCCATGTCTCCGGTGGAGTCTCCAATGTGTCGTTCGCCTACCAAGGAAACGATGTCGTACGGTCGGCAATTCATACCGTCTTCCTCAAGCACGCGGTCGAGGCTGGCATGGACATGGGGATTGTCCATGCGGGACAACTGGGCGTGTACGACGACATCCCGGTCGATCTCAGGGACGTGATCGAGGACCTGGTGCTGGATCGTCGCGAGGACGCCACCGACCGATTGACGGCGATGGCCGAACGTCACCGGGGAACCAAGGGGCAAACGTCGGTTGTCGTCGAGGATTGGCGTTCGCTTTCGGTCGAGGAACGTTTGGGGCATGCTCTGCTCAAAGGCGTGGATGCGCACATCGAAGGTGACACGCTCGAGGCGCTTTCGGCGCTGGGAAGTCCGCTGAAGGTCATCGAAGGTCCTTTGATGGCCGGCATGAACCACGTCGGCGACCTGTTCGGAGCCGGCCGATTGTTCCTTCCGCAAGTGGTGAAGTCCGCACGGGTGATGAAACGGGCGGTCAAGGTCCTCACGCCCTACCTCGAGGCGGAAAAGGTCGCGGGGTCGACCGCCGGGAAGATCCTGCTGGCGACCGTGCGCGGAGATGTTCACGACATCGGCAAGAATATCGTCGGTGTGGTCCTGGCCTGCAACGGCTACGAGATCATCGATCTTGGGGTGATGGTGCCTGCGGAGCGTATCCTGGACGCGGCGCGGGAACACTCCGTCGACATGATTGGCCTGTCGGGCCTGATCACTCCCTCCCTGGACGAGATGATCCATGTGGCGACCGAAATGGAACGCCAGGATTTCCGCATTCCCCTACTCATCGGCGGGGCCACCACCAGTCGCCTGCATACCGCGGTGATGATTGCTCCGAAGTACCGGGGTGGTGTGGTGCACGTGATCGATGCGAGTCGCGCCGTTCCCGTCGCCTCGGAATTGGTTTCCGACGAACGGCGGGCCGATTGGCTCGCTCGTTTGCGAAACGAGCAAGAGGCGCTCCGCACGGATTGGGAGGCCAACCGCAAACGCGTCGATCTCCTGCCTTTCGCGGAAGCATGCGCGAATCGAAAGAAGATCGATTGGGGCGCCTACACCCCTCCTGCCGCGCCGTTCACGGGTGCTCGTCACCTGTCCGAAGTTCCGCTCGACGCGCTCGTGCCCTACATCGATTGGGGCCCCTTCTTCATCGCCTGGGACCTCCACGGAAAATTTCCCGAGATCCTCGGGGATCCCGTGGTCGGAGAGGCCGCGAGAAATCTGCACCGGGATGGCCTTGCGATGCTCCAACGGATGGTCGAAGGTCACTGGGTCGCCGCACGCGGCGTGTATGGCTTCTGGCCGGCGAACGCCAACGGGGAAACCATTCGTGTCCGCACGGATTCCGGTTCGGTGGACTGGCATTTCCTGCGGCAGCAGACACGCAAGCGCGAAGGGCAGCCCAATCGTTGCCTTGCCGACTTCGTGGCCCCGACTTCCGCCGGGTACGAAGACGTGGTGGGAGCGTTCGCGGTCACTGCAGGTCATGGTGTCCGCGAGCGCGTGGATGCCTTTCGCGCGGCGGGCGACGACTACGGGGCGATCCTGCTGGAAGCATTGGCGGACCGACTCGCCGAAGCCTTCGCCGAATATCTCCACCGACGAGTCCGTATCGAACTTGGTCTCGAGGCGGACGGACCGTTCGACAATACGGAGTTGATAAAGGAGCGCTATCGCGGAATCCGTCCGGCACCTGGGTATCCCGCCTGCCCCGAGCACCGAACCAAGAAGACTCTGTTCGAAATGTTGGAAGCGCAGGACGGCGCAGGGATGTCCCTTACCGAGAGTTTCATGATGGATCCGGCCAGCTCCGTGAGTGGATTCTACTTCTTCCACCCGGAGGCGGGCTACTTCGCGGTCGGCAAGATCGGTCGCGATCAGGTCGAAACCTATGCGTCCGCCGGGGGCGAACCGATTGAAACAACGGAGC
>JBJTRZ010000075.1:0-11344 GCA_046076415.1 Armatimonadota bacterium | reverse complement strand
GAATTCCGCATACCGGGTCAAATACAAATCAAGGCGGCCGTCGTTGTCGACATCCCCGACCGCGACACCCGTCCAAAAACCCTTCGACCGGAAGGTCGACTTCGCCGTGATGTCCTCGAATCGGTAATTGCCAAGGTTCCGGTAATGGCGGACCTGATCGACGCCGACGAAGACGAGATCGAGCAGGCCATCCCGGTCCGCGTCGACCATCGCAACCCCGTGTCCAATCGTCTGGAGGATGTTGAGCGGCACGGCGGGTTTGTCTTGGCGAAACGATATTCCCGAAGCCTCCCGCACGTCGACGTACAAGCCGCCGGGAGCCGGCTTGGCCGCAGGTTTGCCGGAACAGCCCGCCACGCCCGCCAATGCCACCAATGCGGCGGCAATCATCCAAAACCAACGTTTCATCGCTTCGAATCCTTGGATTTCGCCGATCCCTTGCCCTGTTTGCCGTACGCCCAGATCAGGTGGTCCGCCATATCCGTGGAAATGTTCGACTTGGGAAAGACAGGACGCTCCGGCATATGGCACTTGGTGCAATTGGTGGCCGGCTGTTTCGGGCAAACCTGCTCCGCCCGTTCGGACGGCGCCTCGGGCGGCGCGGTCGGTGCCCCCGGGGAATGGCAGCTCAGGCAGACCAAATCGTAATTGCGGCGATTCGTGTCGGCGTCGGCATGCGGGTCGTGGCAGGTCATGCACGAGATCTTTTCCCCACCCCGTTCGAAGCAGGGACTCTGCATCAGGCCGAACGCTTGGAAGCGATTGGTCATCGTGACCTCGATGCCGCCATGCCCTATTCCATCGAACGCGCGGTGGCACTTGCCGCATCGTTCGTTCTGCTCCCGCGCCGACAATCTGCCCAGATCCTCGATGCGCAGGTCCGTCTGTTTCGCCCTTGCCGCCTCCACATGGGCCGATCCGGGACCGTGGCAGGTTTCGCACCCCACGCCGAAGAAGCGCCGCTCCGGCTTCAAGGAATCCTTGGGAACGGTGATGGTGTGGCATTCCAAACACATGCGGCTTGAGCCGGGCGAATGTTTGAAGCCCGTCGCGCCAGGCTCTTGAAATTCCTGACCCGGCGTCTTGTACCAAAGTCCCTTGCTCGGAATCCAGCTCTGCGCCGACTCCACCAATGTGCCGTCCTCGAGCAATTGCACGAACGTCAATCCGAGCTTGCCGGAGCCAAACGCGAGGTCGAAGGGAACCGCCTCGGCGGTGCCCGATCCCTCCAGCCGCGCGGATCCATTCGACCGGGCGAGCGATAGACCCGCCCCGGCGATGGGGCCTGCTTGCGGCATCATCCCGCCGAGTTCGCCCTCCGTCGCCAAATGGAGCGTGGTGTCGTGCCGGCTTCCCTTGTGCTGGCGCATCTCCTTCGCATGGCACGGCGCGCAAGCGTCGTTGCCAACGTACGTGGCCGCGACAATGGCGGGGCCATGCCCCGGGCCGTCCTTGCCGCACCCCGACGGAGCCCATGCGCCAACGAGTGCGCACACGGTCAAGGCAAGGGAGAGCAACGTGGTCCGTCGCGGCTTCGGGATTACCATGGCGCCAAGGACCCGTCGGATCCTGCGCGCATCATATCGCGACGTCGGTCCCAGCACCTAGGGGGCCGCGGGGGATTCGGGTGATTTCCCGGCGGCGCTTCCCGCGCCAGGAGGCAACGACCGCAGCGCATCGGGCGGAGGCGGTCCCATCTTCTTCGGATCGTCCGGCGTGTTGCCCATGCGCGCCCGAATCTTCCCGTAGTCCTGCGCGATCGGTCGCAGTTCCTTGACGATCTCCGGTTGATTCGGCTTGATCTGCAGGGCGACCCGCATCTGCCAGTACGCTCCCACGGTGTTGCCTCCGCGGCGGTAGGCTCGCGCCAGCGTCAACCGGTGCTCCACGTTGTCGAGATCCGCAGCGACCTTCTTTTCCGCAACCACCTGTGCGTCGTGCACCTTGCTCAATTCCTGGAATTTGCGCGTTGCGGACGCCGCCACGGCATCATTGCCCAACCGTTTCTCGACCAACCCAAGGTTGTACCAAGCCTCCGCGTTGTCGGGCTCGTTCTTCAAGGATTCCAGGAGGCGTTGCTTGGCGTCGTCGAGGGCATTGAATCGCACGTGCAGCAGCGCGAGGGTGTAGACCAACTGCGGGTTGGCGTTGCCATTCTTCACGCTCTCCTCGATGAGGTCGCGGGCTTCCTCGTACTGATCGCGCGAGCGCGCTCCCATGGCGAGGGCCGCTCCCAGCGCTTGGCGGTGGGCTCCGTTCCCCGGCTCGCAGGCCACGGCTTGCCGGAAGGCATCGGTCGCCTTGGCGAACTGGGCTTGGTAGGCGTAGCAGTGTCCGAGTTCGGCGTGGGCCGCGGCGAATTTCGGAGCCAACCCGACCGACTTCGAAAGCGGTTCGATCGCCGCCTCGGGCTTGCCGGTGTCGTTGAGCAATTTTCCCGTGAGGTACCAGGCCTCGGCGCTTTCAGGATCCAGCGTCACCGCGACCTTGACCTGCTTCTGTGCGCCTTCGTACATCTTCTGCGAGATCAACACGAGGGCGTACCCGAGGTACACCCGTGGGTCGTCGCTGTCCAGCCTGCGCGCCGCGTCGAGGAATTTACCGGCGTCGTCGCCGTACCCCGCAAGCGCCAGCGCATGCCCGAACCGGGAGTAGACGCGTTGCGCGACCGTTCCGGAGGGGTTGGGAGGGAGGAGGTTCACCGCTTCCCCAAGCACCGGAATCGCGTCGGCGTTGCGACCGCCGGCAATCAATCGTTCCGCGTGGGCAAGTCGGGTGAGGACATCGGCATCGTGCCGAGCCGCGCGACGCGCGAGTTCGGAATCGGACACCCCGCGAAGGCGCCATTCGCGGATGTCGTCCCAACGCAGGAAAACGCCTCCCGCGGAGGCCGCCGCGAGACCAACCAGCAGCAGGGCGAGTCGCAACTTGCCCTTCAGCGGTCGGGCGACCGGAGGCGGGGCGGGAGAGCCGACGTTCGCGTCGGCTCCCCCACCGGCTTCGGGGTCAGCGCCCAACGGCACCCGCGGGTGGTGCGCCGGCACCACCGGACGGAGCCCCCGGGCGGGGACCACGCTTGGTCGGGGTTTCCCCCGTGGTCGCGGCCGTGGCGCCGCCGGGTTGCATACCCTTCGGGCGCTGGGTTGCCGGATCGATGAACGGCGGCAATCCGGCTTCCGCAGTGGTTGCGGCGGACGGGCCGTTCATGCCCGACTTGCCCCACCACCAGGCCAGGAAGCCGATCAGCGCGACAACGACGACGACGAGGATGGGAACCGTAAGTTTATTGCCCATGGAAACACCTCATAACAGGGAAAAGTCCCGGTCCGGACAACCGGACCGGGACCGTCGGGATCTTCGTCCCGATCAGAAGGGCATGTTGGCCGGGCAAACCACCGGGGTCTGCCGCTTCGGCGCGCCGTACCAACCGCAGAAGTTGCCGTCGATCGGTTCGGTCCTCCACGCCTTGTTCGGCAGCCACTTGGCATGACCATCGGCGTAGGCGATCACCTCGCCGTCGCTGTGGCGAACGGTCCGCTTCCAGGCCTCGTAGTTGGTGTGGCTGCCCCACGCGCCCCAGGATCCGGCGTTGGCGAACCAAACGCGGGTCGGACCAAACGGAGGCCACGTGTTGCACTCATCCCAGTCGTTCATGAGCGGACCGACGGCGTCGGACAGCAGGAACGTATCGGCGGGATAGTTGAGCGACGCCTGGGCGTTGTAACCGTTGACGAGGTACTCGGAGATCCCGTAGGAGCTCTTGTAGTACCTGGCCGGCTGCGTGCCGTTGGCGGTGGAACCCGGAACCACGGAGTAGCCCCACGCGTTGAGATCGCCACCCGTTCGGGTGTCGTTCGGGCACGCATGGACTCCGGTGTTCTTCACGTAGGGCATGATCTGGTTCATCCACCAGCCCTGGCCCTCGGGTTGTCCCCAGCTGTCGCCGGGACCACCCGGCGACCATTGCGGGAAGAGTTCGTCGTAGTCCTGAACGTACTGCATCATTCCAAGGGCAAGCTGCTTGACATTGGAAAGGCAGGCCGCCTGACGGGCCTTGTTACGGGCCTGGGCGAAGACGGGGAACAGGATCGCCGCAAGAATGGCGATGATGGCAATGACAACCAAGAGTTCGATCAGGGTGAAGCCCTGATTGCGACGCGAATTGGTCATTCCTCGACCCTTTCTATGCACGCGGAACCCGAATTGGATCCCACGCGACGCACGCGCCCGGGATAACAACGGGCGCGACCGGGAATTCTTCCTAGAATTTCGGTTGCGTGAAATGTACAAACTATCGGCCCGACTGTCAAGGACAGGGATGCGGGTTTTACGCCGATCGGGAGATTCCATTACGGCCACGACGCGCGATAAGGGAGCCATGGCACCAGGAACGCGGGTCGCGGTCGTGACCAGCGGCGGCGACGCTCCGGGAATGAACGCGGCGCTGCGCGCGATCGTGCTCGAACTGCACGTTCGCGGTCTCGTGGCCTGGGGCGTGCGCCATAGATTCGCGGGACTCGGCCGCGGAGATTGGCACCCCCTCGCCCCCTCCGATGTGGAAGGTATCGATGCCGAAGCAGGAACGATCCTCGGCAGCGCGCGCTCGGAGTCCTTTCGGCTTGAGGAATCCGTCGAGGAAACCGCAACGCGCATGCGTACCGCGGGATTGAACCGCCTGATCGCCATCGGGGGAAATGGCACGCAGCGCGGGGCCGAGGCCTTGGGACGGCACGATATCGCCGTTGTCGGTGTCGCCAGCACCATCGACAACGATGTGCCCGGGATCGATCGATCCATCGGCTGCGCAACGGCCGCGGCCACGGTGCTCGAGGCCATCGACCGATTGCGCGCCACGGCACGCTCCCATCGACGTGTCGCCTTGGTCGAAACCATGGGGCGTGGATCGGGCTGGCTTGCCCTCGCGGCCGGAATCGCGGGTTGCGCCGACGCCATCGTATGCCCGGAAGTCGATTTGAGCCCCCCGGACGTTGCCGGGTTGTTGACGGATGCGTGGCGCTCGGGACGTCGGGGATTGGTGGTCGTGGTCGCCGAGGGATCGACCCACACGATCGGGGAAATCGCGCACCATTTGGAATACGTCGCAAAGCCCGGTTGGGAAACCCGCACCACCATCCTGGGACACGTGCAGCGCGGAGCCCGCCCCGCGTGGGAGGACCGATGCCTCGGGCGCAAGGCGGGCGTCGCGGCGGCGCAAGCCATGCGTGCGCCCCGACCCGCGGGCATCGCCGGCATTGCCAATGGCGAATTCGGTCCCCACGTGTTCGCGGATCCCCACCCTCCCACTGTCGCGACCCAGGAATGGATCGCGCTTGCTCCCCGACCGCGAGAATCATGAAACCAACCTCAGGAGATCCCATGTTCGAAAGAATCCTCTTTCCCACCGACGGCTCGGAAGCCGCCCTCGATGCGGCCGACCTGCTCGCACGTTCCTTGAAATCGTCCCCAGCCACCCGTGTCACGGTGCTCGTCGTCACCGCCCCCACCGATCCGGAAAGCAGCGATCTCTCCCCGGATTTGGTGGAACATCGTAACGCCAGTTTGCGACGGACGGCGCAGCGAGCGCTCGATGCGACCGCCGCCCGGTTGGCGCGGGGCGGGATCGCCTATGCAACTCGGATTCTGGAAGGAGATCCCGTTTCCAAAGTGATCGCCGACGAGTCGCGCCACGGATACGACCTGATCGCGATCGGCAGCCGCGGCATGGGGATGTCCGAGGAAGATCACCATTACTTGGGATCGGTCGCGGAACGCGTCATCCGTCGCGCCGGCCTTCCGGTATTGGTGTTTCCCAGCACACCACGATCGGAGTCCGGCCCCGTACAATAGGGCGTGCCCACAATCCTCAACCCTTGGGATGGTTCGGTCGTTGGAACGGTGAGCGAGACCACCGAGGTGGATGCCGTATCGGCCGTGGAACGGGCGGCGAGCGAGGCGTCCACCTTGGCCGCGTTGCCGGCACATCGCCGCCACGGATTCCTCGCCCGCACCGGGGAGCGCATCGCCGGCGACTCCGAGACGTGGGCGCGGTTGATCGTGGCGGAAACGGGCAAACCAATCCGCGATGCCCGGGTCGAGGTCGAACGGGCGGCCCGCCTCTTCTCGTTTTCGGCCGATGCGGCGCGAAACCGCTGCGAGGGGAGTTTCCCTCTCGATGGAGACCCGCGCACCGACGATCGGATCGGATGGGTCAGGCGGCGTCCGATCGGCGTGGTCGCCGCGATCACTCCGTTCAACTTTCCCCTCAATCTACTGGCCCACAAAGTCGCGCCGGCGCTCGCCGCGGGTTGCCCGGTCGTCGCCAAACCCAGCGAACGGACACCCCTCACCGCACTGCGCCTGAGGGAAACCTTGATTGCCGCCGGATGCCCGGACGCGGCATTCGGCGTCCTGACCCCCGCCGATCCCGGCCCAACCGTGGTCCGCCTCTCCGCACATCCCGCGGTGCGACTCGTCTCGTACACGGGGTCCGACACGCACGGCCAAGCGATCGCCCGAATCGCGGCCGGCAAACGCGTCGTGCTCGAACTCGGAGGAAACGCCGCGGTGGCGATCCTACCCGACGCGGATATCGACCGGGCCGCCGCGCGATGTGCCGCGGGAGCCTTTTCGTTTGCCGGGCAGGTCTGCATTTCCGTCCAGAGGATCGCCGTCCATGCATCCGTCCACGAGCGGTTCATGGCCCGATTCCTCGCCCGGGTCGCCGAACTTGGTATCGGGGACCCCTCCTTGGAATCCACCGACCTCGGTCCGATGATCCACCCCCAGGCGGTCTCCCGGGTGGACGCCTGGGTGCGCGAGGCCCGGGAAGACGGCGCCCAGGTGCTGATCGGTGGCCGTCCCCTCTCGGATCGGCTCTTCCCACCCACGGTGCTGACCCGCACGTCGCCCGGCATGAAGATCTGCTCCGAGGAGGTTTTCGGTCCGGTTGCCGTGGTCGAGTCGTTCGAAACGGTGGCCGAGATCCTCGACTGGATGGATGCTTCCCGATTCGGGCTGCAAGCGGGAGTATTCACGCGCGACATCGGCACCGTGCTCGCCTTCGCGGACCGACTCGCGGTCGGAGGCTTGATCGTCGACGATGTTCCGACTTTCCGATCGGATCTGTTGCCCTACGGCGGCGAGCGGGATTCCGGTTTTGGCCGCGAAAGCGTCTCCGCAACGATCGAGGCCTGCACCACGGAACAGGTCGTGGTGATTCGGCGACCGGACCAGTCCACTTGGGCGTGATTTGGCGTGCCTTCGCACTCATGGCCGTGGCATGCCTCGCTCGAATGGATACTGCGTTCGCGCAGGATGAACTTCTGTATTGCAATCATCCGGAACGCATCCGTGGCGCGGGAATCGTGGCGGAGGCGCGGCTCGAACCGCATCGGGTTTCCACCATTTTCTTCCACTTCCGCAATCAGACGGGACGGTCCGGCCCGCTGCGGGTGGAATTCTCGGCGCTGGACGGAGGGCCGCTCGAACTCTCGGGGCGCAAGGGAGTTGCGCATCCGCGTCGAGACCCGCCCGCCGTCGGCCGACAGGCGATGGCTCGATTGTTTCGGCAACCGGAACGCATCTGGCGCGGTGCAAACGGCCGGATAGCCTGGACCCTTGGGTTGCGGCCGCGGGACGTCGCCTCGGGAGTGATGGTTCTGGCACCAGATCGACCAGCCCGAATGCGCATCCGATTTTCGGATGCGCAACGCACGGCGCCGGGAATGCGCGTCGTCCGTGTTCCCGCACCGCGTCACGACATCGAGATTCCCTTGCGGGCAACGACCTCGCAGGTGTTTCGTATCGGACGTGCCGAGGCGGGTTCCGATCCGACCCGCGACGGGGCGTACGGAAACGAATATCGATTTCGTATCGACGCTCCGGTCGGCGAGCGTGTACGGATATCGTTTAGTCCGCGGGGGGGAAAGGCCGGTCTGGTGGGTGTCCTCGGCAACCGCGTGATCGCGAGTGGTATTGTTCCCGCCCGGTCCCGGCGCACCGTGGCACTTGCCGTGGTCGGCGAACAAGGGCTGGTCTTCCGAACATCCCCGTTTGGTGGGGTGTTCTATCCGGTCGAACTCCGTTTCGACCGCGTGCCCTGAACCCGCCGGAGCAATCTGCCGATCATTACCCCATGGAAGCCCTGCGCCCGGAGCGAATCATCGCTTGGCTGCATGCCGTGTACGGCACCGGCAATCCGAACCGTGGCTGGGCGTTCGCCTTCACGGCCGCGGTGATCGTGTGGCTGTCCCCATCCACGCGAAAACTCGGATGGTTCTGCATTCTGGGAACCATTGGCGCGAAACTGGTTTTCGGATGGCTCGGCCACATGATCGCCGAATTCACTCCGAGGTCGTGATCCCCTCGCTGCGGCGCACGATCTCCTCAGGCGGTATCGTTCCTCGCAAGTGAAGGGCACCGTCCCGGAGCAACGCCGTTTCGACGACCACGGGAACGTTCGCCTTGCGCAGATCCACCACCGGGTTGACGCGCTCCGAAACGAATCCCAGAACTGCTTTCGGAACCGGAACGATCGAAAGGCGCGCGGAATCCGGCACGAAATGCATCGTGCTCCCTCCCGCCGACACCTCCAGCCTGCCTTCCACATCCACGGGCAGGGTGGGAACACCCATAAGGCGCGGTACGACGCGGACGTGCATGACCGATCCCACGACGCGAACGTCCGGTGCCTCCTCCGGAGAGGACCGCGTCCGGACCGCCCGCGCGATTTCCAGCCCGTCGATTCGGCAGCGAAACCGCGCCTTGCCGACGCTGCGCAGCGACTTTCGATCGCGTCGCACCTCGACCTCCTCGGCATCGATCCGGAGTTCGCCCACGGTGAGGTCGGGAACGATGCGCACCTCGGTTCCCTCGATTCGAACCCCGCGCACCCGCCCCCGAACCAAAGCGCCCAAACTATCCGCCTCCACCTTCACTCCGTATTTGGCGGCCGGCCCCAAGTAGGTGGGCAACAGTTCGGCAACGGCTTTCTCGGCGGCGCGCTCGGCCGGACGACGGCACCCCGATCCGCAACTGCAAAGCACAAGCACCGCAAAAACCGGCCACAGGGTCGAACGGTTCATGCTTCTCCGCCCACGCCCTTGGTCACGGTGCCCGGAACGAATGCGAATGCGAGACCCAGCGCGCACACGGTGAGCACTGCGGAGAAATGATACGGAACCGTGGGGCCGTACCAGTCGAACAAGGACCCGGCGACCACCGGACCGACCGAGCGCGCCAGTGCTTCGAACGACTGGGAAGCGCTTTGAACCAATCCTTGACCCACTTTGGTGCGGCGCGAAATCAGCGCCGAGGCAGCCGGACCGATCAACGACCGCCCCGTGGACAACAGCGCGCTGGCCGCGAAGATTCCGATGCCCCAGCCGCGCGGGACGGTCAGCGCAATGTAGCCTCCGACCAGCAGGAACAAGCCGGCCCTGAGAATGCGCGATTCGCCCCATCGGGCGACCAAATGGCCGATCAGCCCCCCCTGCACGATTATGCCGACCACCCCCACGACACCCATGATCATCGCCATGCGGGCGGGTTGATTCGATGGCACAGCCAACCCACGCTTCATCAGGAAGTAACCGAACACTTGCTCGATGGCGGCGAAACCGAAAACCATTGCGAAATTCACCGCGAACAATGGTGCGGCGGGATCCGTGACGACTCTTCCGACCAAACGGCGGAAGCCCACCGACGGTGCCGTTCGCTCCGCCTCGCGCGCTTCGGCCGACAAGGACTCCGGCAGGAATTTCCAGGAAAGCGCGGCGTTGGTCAATGCCATCGCCGCCGCAGTGAATGCCGGTAGGGACAAATCGATCGAGCCGAGGGATCCCCCGATCACCGGGCCGAACGTGAAACCGAGTCCGAAACACGCACCCAGGATTCCCAATCCCTTTGCCCGGTTCTCGGGAGTTGTCACGTCCGCGACATAGGCGAACGCGACCCCGATCGACGCGCTGGAGAGCACGCCCGCGAGGATACGCCCCGCAAACAGCATCCATAGCCGCCCATCGGACAGGCCGAAAAGGATGTACGCAAGACCAACACCCACCAGGCTCGTCAAGATCACCGGACGACGGCCGGCCCTATCGGAAAAGCGCCCCCACGCGGGCGCGAGCAGAAACTGGGGTATGGAATAGGACGCTCCCAGCCATCCTCCGATCATCGCTGCCCGGCCGTGATCGCCGCCGGTGGCGTGTTCCACGTACTGCGGAATGTTCGGAAGCAGGATGCCGAAGCCAAGCAGGTCGATGAATACCGTCGCCGCCAGCAGAAGGATTGGCCGAAGCACGCGTCCGAAGCCGTCTTCGTTGCCATTTGCCCGGTTGCGCACGGGCGTATGCTATCGCCCCGCGCGGGAGCCGAACAAGGAAATCAGGCGGCGGTCACCTCGGCAGGCGCGGCAATCGTGCCCGTGGACGTCGCGAACCGCCGCGCCGGCCGACCGGGGCCCGGATCGACACGGCTTTCGAACACCGTGTATTCGCGCAAAACCATCCCATCCTCGGCAACCGAGAGGCGCAGCGGACGGGTTGGCAGCGCGATGCCGCGGGAGCGTGCCCAGTCCGCGACTTCGCGCCGCGCCGCCTGCAAACTGGAAAGATCGCTGCCCACGAGCAACGTTCCGCGTCGACCGGATCGAATGACCTTCACCATATCCCTGTTATCGGAACCACGGGCCTTTTGCGACACCCGATCGCACCGGACAGGGGCTCGGCATTGGTACCGGTTTTGCACGCAGGGGACCCGGTGGCGGACCGATCAGATGGCTGCAACTCCGTCCCGAGCATTGACGGGGAGGGCGGCCTGCCGCGCACCTCCATGGAGGCAGGCCACCACTTCGTCGTCGGAAATCTGCCCAAAGTCCTCGTACCAATTCCCGACTGCAAGGAAGGGTTCCGGCACCAGAGGGCACACGACGTTGGCACCGGCTGCTTCGAGGCGCTCGATCGCTTCCCGAGCCGCCACCGGTACCGCGACGACGACGCACCGGGCTCCGGCGGTCAACGCACAGCGCACCGCAACCTCCGCGGTCGCCCCGGTCGCCATCCCATCGTCCACCAAAAGAACCGCCCTCCCCGCAAGCGGGATCGCGGGGACCACCCCGCGCAATCGCGCCACCCGGGACTCGACCGCATCGAACGCACCCTTGGCGGCCCGATCGAACTCGTCGTCCGACACACCGCAGGCGCTTTGGATCGCCCGATTCCGGACGATTCCGCCTCCGGATGCAACGGCTCCCATCGCGAGTTCGGTGTTGCCGGGAACACCCACCTTGCGCACGACGAGCACATCGAGCGCCAGGCCCAACGCATCCGCGACCGCGGCGGCCACG
>JBJTRZ010000074.1:0-4391 GCA_046076415.1 Armatimonadota bacterium | reverse complement strand
GCCGCGGCCAAGGTTTCCCCCACCGAAACGGCGTGCACGAGGATGCGGGGGCTCCCCTCCCGGGAGACCTCCGGCCAATGTCCCCAGCGCTCGCCCCAGCGGGCCGCATCTTCCTTGCCGATCCGGCGACGATGCCAAAGCCACGGGAGCAGCACCGGGGTTCCCAGCAGCAGGATCAGATTGTAGACCGCGTTCATTGGGCGCCGGCCAGGGGTTCGGACGCGATTGCGCCGAAGTCGAGCGAGGGCGCCACGCCAGCCCGCAACTTCCAATATCCCGTGGCCGCGATCATCGCTCCGTTGTCGGTGCACAGGGCGAGCGGAGGCGCGTGGCAGGCGAGCCCCTCCCGTTCAGCCGCCCGCTCCATCGCGGCTCGCAATGCCGTGTTGGCCGCCACGCCGCCGGCGAGCAGGATGCGCGGCGAACCGGTCTCCTTCGCCGCCGCGATGGTCTTGCGCACCAACACGTCCACCACCGCCGCCTGGAACCCCGCGGCCACGTCGGCGACGCTGGGAGCGGGGTCGCGCTCGAGGGCGAGCCGGACCGCGGTTTTCAGTCCGGAGAACGAGAATTCCCACGTGCCCGGCATCCACGCGCGCGGCAGCGGCACGGCCTTGGGATCGCCGTCGCGTGCGGCCACCTCCACGGAGGGACCACCGGGATACGGCAAACCCATCAACCGAGCGCATTTGTCGAACGCTTCCCCGGCGGCGTCGTCGCGCGTGCGGCCGAGCAACCGGTACGCTCCATGGTCCACGATATGGAACAGGTCGGTATGCCCGCCGGAGACCACCAACGCCACCGCCGGGAAATCGACATCGCCATCGACCAGGAAATTGGCGTAGAGGTGCGCCTCGATGTGGTGGATGGGTATCACGGGAATGCCGCGGGCCATGCCGATGGCTTTTGCGGCGCTCACTCCCACGAGCAGGGCGCCCAGCAAACCCGGGCGATTGGTCACCGCGATCGCGTCGATGCGGTCCAGCGTCGTTTGCGCGTCGGCGAGGGCCCGTTCCATGACCGGAAGCAGGTTTTCGACATGCCTTCGGCTGGCGAGTTCGGGCACCACGCCACCGTAGCGGGCGTGTTCCGCCATTTGCGTGGCGACCACCGAAGACTTGACGACGCGACCGTCGGCAACCACCGCCGCCGCGGTTTCATCGCACGACGTTTCGATGCCCAGGATGTCCACCGGGAAATTCTACCGTCGCGGCGCGGACGTTCAGCCGCCGAGCCGCAGATCGGCGAATGTCGGGAGGGCCTCGGGCGCGCCGATGGGGGTCAGGGTCGCCTTCACCTCGGCGTCGCAGGTCGGTGTGCCCGCCGGCACCTTCCAGCGGGCGGTGAACGTGCGGGATTCGCCGGGCTTCCAGGTTTCCTCGCCAAGGGCCATGGTGAACGCCATCCCGCGGGAGAGTTGCCAGAGCACCAGCGCGCCTTTGGCATACCGGGCGTTGGGCTCGGGGCGACGCGAGATTTCGATATCGAACCGTTTTCCGCTGGAGAAGCGCACCCGGATCGGCTGGCGGGTGGGATTGCGGACCACGAATTCGACGGCGACCGTGTCGCCGATGCGCGCGGCCTTGCGGTCGAGCTTGACGGTGCCGGTCAGTCCGGCGACGGGATCCTGCATACCCATAGTGCTACTCCTTCGCGGCCGCTTCCGCGCGCTTCGCGTCGTCCCACCATCCCCGAAACCGCTCCAAACCGGAATGGGCCAAATCGACTCCGGCGGCCGCCGCCGCCTGCTCCACATACCGCCACCGTGCCGCGAATCGATCCACTTGGCGGCGCAACGCGTCCTCGGCATCGACTCCCGCCTTGCGCCCCACATTGACCAGCGTGAACAGGACATCGCCCAATTCGTCGGCGATGCGCCCGGGATCGGCCCCGGCTTCGACCTCCGCGCGCAGCTCGCGGAATTCCTCCTCCGCCTTGGCGAGCACCGCCACGGCATCCGGCCATTCGAACCCGAGCTTCACCACACGTTTGCTGGCCTCGAGCGCCATGGCGAGCGACGGCAGGCTCCGCGGTACCGATTCGAGGGCTCCGGCGGGAGGCTTGCCGGCCGACGCCTTTTCCTCCGCCTTGATCGCGTTCCAATTCCGCAGCACTGCCTCGGCGTCGCGCGCTTCCGTTTCGCCGAACACGTGCGGGTGCCGTCGAATCAGTTTTTCGCAGATTCCCGCACAGACATCGTCGATGTCGAACACGCCCTCCTCGGCCGCGAGGCGTGCGTGGAAGACCACCTGCAGCAGCAGATCGCCGAGTTCCTCGCACAGGGCATCGGGTTCGCCTTGATCGATGGCGTCGGCCACTTCGTAGGCTTCCTCGAGCACGTAGCGCCGCAGGGTCGCGTGGGTTTGTTCACGATCCCACGGGCAACCCGTATCGGGATCGCGCAGTCGGGCCATGATGCGCACGAGATCGGGGAACCGCGGTGACGGGAAGCCCTCCGCGGGCGGCTGGATCCACACCGATGTCAGGTGGTCGTGGTCGCGCCGGTCGAGCGCATAGAGGGGAACGTCCTCCCGGGCCTCCAACCCCGGCACGCCGGCCGAGCGGAGGACGGTGGTGGGATGGTCGTCGGGCCAGCCCGCGGCCATCAGGGCGAGTTTGGCGAGCGAGGCAGCGGCGCGGTCGTGCACTTGGTAGAGCAGGATCGACCCTTCGCCCCGCAGCGCCGCGGGGACGGCCGGGTCCCGGGGATCGAGGGACAGCGCGTCGATCACCCGCAGGTTGCCGGTCACGGCGGCGCCCACGGCCTCGAGGCACGCGTCTATGAACGACGGAGCGCCGGCGACCGACACGGGAATGGAGCGCACCGCGCATTCGTCGAGCAAACGCGCCACCGTCGACTCGCCCACCAACGGGTGCCCGGGCACCGCGTACACCAGATCTCCGTCGCGGGCGTGCAGCCGCAGCACGCGCTCCACGATGGCCGCGTAGGTGTCGTCGAACGACGCTCCGCATTCGTATTCGTCGTCGAGGCTGCCCACCCGCCCCCCGGGCAGCGCGGCGAGGGCATCGGCGACCGGCCCGGCCTCGACCACGGGATGGCGCGCCGTGCGCAGCACGACCGGGAGTCCGCCGGTGAGCAGGGCGAGGACCCGTGGCGGGACGGCGAGCGGGTCGCCCGGGCCAAGCCCCGCCACATGGATCATGCGAGGGTCAGTTTCCCGGGGTGCCGGCGGGCGGCGCGGACGGGGCTTGGCCGAGTCCTGCTTCGACGGCTTGATCGCGGATGCCCTTCCACACGGCGTTCGCGGCAGGATCCGACGACTCGAATTTCACATCGAGCTTGCGTTTCATGATCTCGGCGCGGAACTTTTGGTTTTCGGGCAGCAGTGCCTTCTGCTGGATCACGCCGATGCGCACGATGGCGATGGCCTGTTCGGGCGGAAGGTTGAACGCGGGGAGTTTCTTTTCGATCCGGACCCATCCTTCGAGGGTTTCGCGGGGGCCGATGGGCCACGAGAGCGGCCCGACCACGGACCCTTCGGCGGCTTGGAGCAGTTTCGCCTGGAGCGTCGGAGGAACGGCGGCATTGGGGACCACCTGCAATCCCTTGGCGGCCCGGAGCTCGTCCGAATTGAGCTGCGCCGCGGCCTGCTCGAATTTCGCGGCATCCCCTCCGGCTTCGGCGACGGCGGCCTTCGCCTTGTCGAAGAGGGGCGACTTGGGCGGCACGAGTATGAGGCGCATTTGCGTGCGCGCGGGGAGGCCGATCTTGTCCTTGACCTTTTCGTACTCGGCCTTGAACGTGTCTTCGGAGGTGCCCATCAATTTGGCGTAGACATTGGCTTCCGCCAGTTGCCCGCGCAGGTCGGCCTTGATCTCGTCGGGCAGAACCCCCTGGGAAGCCAGGAATTCATCGTATTTCTTGCCGGGGGTGCGGTTCTCGTACAGGTCCTTCTGGGCGGTGTAGATGCGCTCGACATCCTCTTCGGTGGGCATGACGCCGGCCTTGGCGGCCTCCTCGAGCATGATGCGGTTGCTCACCAACTGGTCGAGGATGTAGGGCTCGGTGCCCACGGCCACTCCGTTTGGCAGCGGGATCTGCTGACGTTCCATCTTGTGGATGAACTCGTCGCGGGTGACCACCTGTCCGTTGACGGTGAAATAGGCCTTGTCGCCTCCGCAGCCGGCGATGGCCGCGGTCAGCAGGCCGGACCCGACGACCATGGCGGCGGCGCGACCGAGGGAAATGCGAAGATTCACGTGGAGGACTCCTGATTATGGGGAACGCGGGAAGCGGGTTCCCCCGGGAAGATACGTTTCTCCCGACGCCAAGGTTTCCCGTTCGGAAAGCCCCCGGGTCGGAAATCGGGGCGCGGGCCCCTTGGAGGAATGCTTAATGTTACCCCGCCGCCGGACCGCGGGGCAATCAC
>JBJTRZ010000073.1:0-8441 GCA_046076415.1 Armatimonadota bacterium | reverse complement strand
CCCGGCGCCAAGTTCGTGAAGGACATCGCCGCCGGGGCCGTGCTGGTGGCCGCGATCACCGCGGCTGTGGTGGGCGCGACGATTTTCCTGGGTGCGATGCAGCTCGAAGTGTCTCGGGAACGGATGCTGCATCCTTCGACGGTGCCCCAGGTGGTGGGTGCGTTCCTGCTGCTGATGGTGGCCGTCCTGGTGATCAAAGTGCTCGCCGGCAAAGGTACGTTGCTGCAGGGAGGGGTGGTCAGCGGGCATTCCGCGGCGGCCTTCTTCCTGGCCACGGTGGTGGTCGTCCTGGTTCCGCACCCGCTGGTGGCGGCGCTCGTCTTCCTTCTCGCGGGCATAGTCGCCCAATCGCGCGTGGAGGCGGGCATCCACACGCTGCGCGAAGTGGTGATCGGAGCCGTGGCCGCGCTTGCGATCGCGGTGGCCGTGCTCCGCGGTCCGGTGTGGCTGGCCCGGTTGCTGCCCGACGCCACACGTTCCGTGCCCGGTGGATCCGGTCGATGAAGGGAGTTTCCGCTCGATGACCGTGGACCTCTGGAGGGTCGTTCCCCCGGTGCTCGTGCTCGTGCTGCTGGCATTCGCCGGTCTGTTCGCGCTGGCGGAGGCCGCCCTGCTGGCACTGCGTGCCTCGCGCGTCGAGCAGATGGTGGAGGAGGGGAGGCGTGGCGCGGAGTCGGTCCGTCGCATCACGTCGGATCCCGCACCCTACGTGGCGACCGCTCAGGTGGGGCGTACCCTGCTCGACTTCGCCGCCGCCGCCGTCGCGGTGCTCTGGGCCACGACGTGGGGGGATCAGGGATTCGAGGGGGCCGCGGCGCCGCGCCTCGCCGACCGGGTTGTCGGGATCGTTTCCGCCACCGCCGCCACGGCGCTGTTGTCGATGGTGCTCTCCGGCCTCGTTCCCAAATCGGTCGCGATGGAGGCGCCCGACCTGTGGGCCCTTCGCCTCGCTCCGTTCCTGCGCGTCTGCGCCACCGTGCTGCGCCCGATTTCCGCCTTGGTCCTCGGGGTTTCCAAACTGCTCGCCGGTCCGCTGGGCGCCAAGGTGCGGTTTCAAGCGCCGTTCATCACCCGCGAGGAACTGGGGCAGCTCATCGATTCCACCGGGCGGGCGGGCACGATCGACGACGACGAGGCCGAGATCATTTCGCGCGTGATCGATTTTTCGGAAACCGATATCCGTGCGGTGATGACCCCGCGCATCGATATGGCGGCGGTGCCCCTCGACGCGACGTTGGCCGATACGGTCGAACGAATCCTCGACAGCGGTCACAGCCGCCTGCCCGTCTACGAGGGGTCGATCGACAACGTCGTGGGCGTGCTGCACGCCAAGGACCTGCTTCCGTTGTTCGCCGGGGGCAGCCGGGCCAAGTCGACCTTCGACCTACGCCGCATCGTGCGCCAACCGCTGTTCATTCCGGAATCAAGGAACGTTTCGGAGGTGCTCGAGACGATGCGCCGCACCAAGCTGCAATTGGCGATCGTTCAGGATGAATACGCGGGCACCGAGGGACTGGTGACCATCGAGGACCTGCTCGAGGAAATCGTCGGCGACATCAAGGACGAGTACGATCGCGACGAACCCGAGATCCATGTGGTTTCCGAGACCGAAACCCTTTTCGACGGGCGCGTGTCGCTCGACGATGTCAACGATCGCCTGGGAACGGAGCTCGAGGACGACGATTATCGGACCATCGGGGGCTGGATCCAAGGGGCGCTGGGGCACCTCCCCGTCGTGGGGGAACAGGTCGAGGCGGGTGGATGTCGGTTCGTGGTGGAGCAGGTCGAAGATCGACGTTCGGTCGTGCGGGCGATCCGCTGCATCGGTTCGGGAGAAACCGGCGCCGGGGAGGACGAATCCTCGCGTCTCCCCGGCGGCTAGTCATTTCCGCAGCAGTTCGATGGCCTTGACCAGCTGGGGATCCTTGCCGGCAAGCCAGTCCTCCACCGGCCAATCAATGTCGAAATCGGGCTTTTCCCCTAGATTCTCGAGCGGGGAACCATCGCGGCGATAGGTGCCGCCAAACGGCATCCGGGCTTGTGTGCCATCCACCAACGGCAGGCCGTTGGTCCAAATGACGTAGCCGGGCGTAGGTTTTCCGACGAGGCGCGCCAGCCCGGTCGCCCGCATACCGTACGGGAACATTTCCGCGTTCGAGTAGGATCCCTCGCCCATCAGCACCACGATGGGTTTGCCCGGGAACGTGCGGGCGGCCCAGTCCGGCGGTCCCGCCTTGGGGGTTCCTCCCCGAGGGAGATACGTGCCGTAGGGCTTGTTCGCGAGCCACGATATGAGGCGATCCCCGATATTGCCGCCTCCGTTTTCCCGGACATCGATCACCATCGCATCCTTGCCCTCGGCGCGGGCGAAGAATTCCTTTTCGAACACGGTTTGGTCCGACATGCCCATCCCCGCAATGTGGACATATCCGATGCGACCCGAGGAGAGGGTGTCGGTCATCCTGCGGCGGGAGTCGATGCGGTTCGCCGACCAGATGCGATTCCATTCGCCACCGGTCAGGGACTTGTAGGAAACGGTGCGGGCTCCGTCCTTGCTCGGTTTCGAGTTGACCAGCAGCACGACATCGCGGTCTCCGCGATCCGCCAATCGGTCCAGAAACGCCTCGTCGAGAACGGCATCCGCGCCATCGACGGCCATCAGGTATTCGCCCGGCGCGATGCGCGTCTTCGCGAACGATCCCGGCGACCGGCGCGGGACTTCCTTGATGCGGATTCCCGGACCTTCCCATGAATAATCGAACACCAAGCCCAAATTGCGTGTCGCCGGCGGGTCCACGGTGCCCGGCGCCGGCGATACCTCGGCGTGGGACGCCTCGAGCTCGCCGACCATCATGTTGAGCAGGGTCGCGAACTCCTCGCGTGTGGCGCAACCCTCCAGGAACGGTTCGTAGCGGGCGCGGATCGCCGTCCAATCGCGTCCATGGAAATTGGCGTCGTAGAAGTTCGCGTTGTACGCGCGCCAAAACTGATTGAACGCGGCTTTGCGCTCCGCCCGGGTGTCGCGACTCCAGAGGGCGGTGAACGACACCATGGTCTGGGGCGCGCCCGGCGCGAGTCCTCGGGCAACCCACAGTTGGCCGCCTTTGCGGAAATAGGCCGTGTTTCCGTCCGCGCCGATGCGGACATGCGAAACGCCGCCTCCGTTGGTGAGTTTGGCGACGCCCTTGCCGTCGAAGCCGGCGACGTGCAGATCGCCCCCGGAAACGAACACCAGGCGGCCATCGGGACCGATCGTCAGTTCCTCGGCGCCCTGGGGAACCAGTTTGCGGATTCGCCCGGGAAGGTCGTCGAGGTCGATTTCCACGGCGGGAGGCGCGGACGGTTTCTCGAGTTTCATTTCGAGTTCGTCGATGCGGGCCTCTTCCGGTTTGAGCGGCAGGGCGTAGATTCCGTCGCCGTCGCGATTGGAACCAAAGAAAAGGTACTTGCCGTCGGGAGACCAGACGGGATCGGAGTGGTCGGCGTTGAGCAGCGTGGCATTCAACTGCGCGCCGCCGCCGTCGGCCAGCGTCAGGTACACGTCCGCCCGGCCGGTCTCGGGACTGGAGCGCGTGTAGGCGAGCCACTTCATGTCGGGGGACCAGGAGAAGGCGCCTTGGTGCGCGGCCGGGACCGCGAGGACGCGTTTCGGGCTGCCGCCGTCCACCGAAACGACATACAAACCCGCCGTATCCGGGCGACCCTTCGCCCAAAATCCGACCCATTTGCCGTCGGGAGAGAGTTTCGGCGCCACCACGTCGTCGCCGGCCGTCCAAATCGGAGTCACGACCTTTGAATCGACATCGAGCCGGTGGAGCCGATCATTGCCGTCGCGGTCCGAAACGAACCAGACCTGCTTGCCATCGGCGCTCCAGACGAAATCGCGATCGAATCCGACCCAGTCCGTGAGCCGCCGGGCATCGTCGGCGTTGCGCCCCTTCGGCTTGTCCACCGGAATCGTCCACAAGTCGTTGCGCAGGCCGAACAGGAATGTTTTTCCGTCCGGTGAAATTTCCGCTTCCGTCGCGTCCGCGCTGGTGACGATTTGCCGTTGCACGGAGTTGACCTTGTCGTCGGCGGGTGCGGTGAACGCGAGGCGCACGGGTTCGGTGGCGCCTTTGCGCAGGATCCAAATATCGGTTCCCTGCTCGAAGGCGATGTCACCGGAGATGGTGGCGACGCTGGGCCAGCGGACAGGGGAGCCCACGAAGCGGGTGATTTGCCGGGGTTTGGCGCCTGCTCCCACGGGACGGATCCAGAGGTTGGGCGTGCGGTGCGGGGAGTCTTCGAGCCGGAGCGCAGGACGACCCAGCCACTGGACATTCGGGGTTTCCTCGCCCACGGTCGCTTCGAGGATTTCATTGCCTCCGGGCATCCATTTGGGCCAGAGGTGCTGTGCGTCATCCACCGCGAGGGGCGTGCGTTTCCCGCTGGCGACATCGATAATCCAAAGGCGCGAGGCTCCGCTTCCGTGGTAGCGCGGGCGGGTCCACGGGAAACCGCCGCGCGTGACGACCAGTCGCTTGCCGTCGGGAGATGCCGACGCGGCTCCCAACCGTTGTTGGTCCTCGGCGATCTTCGTAAACCGGCCCGTGGAGATTTCGACGCTGAAGAGCGAGGGATTCGGCGTGTCGCGACTCCCGGAGAAGTAGACGCGCTTGCCGTCGGCGGACCAACCGGAGGGGGTTTCCGAGGCCGACGTGGAGGTGATGCGCCGGACCTCGCCCCCTTCGGATGGCACCACGAAAATGTCGGAGCTGCCGTGGCGCGTCGACGCGAACGCGATCCATTTGCCATCGGGCGAGAAGATCGGCGAGTTCTCGCTTTCCACATGGCTCGTGATCGGGAGCGCCGGTCCTCCGGCGGACGAGGCGACGAAGATATCGCCGCGCCAGACGAAGGCGATGCGCTTGCCATCGGGAGACAACGCGGGCATGCGCGGGGCGGTCAACGGCGGGGTTAGCGCGGCGGCAGGCGCCGGCATTGGGGCGGCGAGCACGGTGCCTGGAAAGGTGGGGGGAAGGATCATGGTGGTGTGGGGAGTGGTGCCGGGGGTGGATTGTGGGAAACGAGGACGGGCCGGGAGGCGAGGGACGTGCGGGTCAGGGCTTGCGTTTTAGGATGCCCGTATCCTCGAGCCAAGCGCCGAGCCGATCGGGCCATGTGCGGACCGCTTGCAACGACGAGCGATTGCCCATGTTGAATCCGTGTCCACCGGCTCCGAGGAAGTGGGCTTCGACGGGTTCGCCCTTGCCCCGATGCCCCTGCATCAAGCGGATGATGGTGGCGAACGGACCGTTGTCGTCGATGGCGGTGAGGAAGAACGCCTTGGGTAGGCCGGTCGGCAGTTCGGAGGGAATGCCCAACGGACCCGGGTAGACCATCGCCATCCAGTCGGGCCGTGCCGAGACGCGATCGACGGGATCCGGGGCCTTGGGGTCGCCGTCGTTGGGTTGGTAGGTCACCATCGAAACCACTTCGCCCCCTGCGGAGAACCCCAGGATGCCGATGCGGCGCGGGTCGAGGGACCATTCGTCGGCCCGCGCGCGGACCAGGCGCATCGCGCGCAATCCGTCCTGCCGGGCATGGACTTCGATTTGGTACGGGGATCCGGATTCGCGTCCCAACCGGTAGCGCAGCACGAACGCGGTGACGCCGCGCTGGGCGAACCATCGTGCGGTTTCGTCGCCTTCCGGGCCGACCACGAGCTGCGAATGGCCCCCGCCCGGGCAGATCACCACCGCGGACCCATCGGCTTTTCCGGCGGGGGGATCGAACCGGGTGATCGATGGATTGTGGATATTGCGGCACCACCAATCCTTCGCCATCTCGGGTTCGTTCCGGCGCGCTTCGAAACCGGGAGCCCCGTCGGGCCAGAGGGGAATTCGGGTCGGGGTCTGCGCGGAAGCCGTCGACGCGAGTCCGAGGAAAAGCAAGGGAAGCCATCGTTGCATGGGGGAATTGTACGGCTCCGCGCCCCGCCGTGGGACCCGCGCTGTACACTGCGCGCATGATCGAAGCACTGCGCGCCGCGATTCGGGACTTTCGCCCGCGGGTTTCCACCTCCGTTCCCGGAGCGGCGATCGAGGTGGTGGTCCGCTGGTCGGGGAATCGGGCGCGCCCGGTGGTGCGCAACCGGGGATTGGTGGGCGTGCCCATCGACGAGGTGGTGCTCTTCGACGGTCCGCACGCGCTGCCTTCGACCTCCGCCATCGCCGGCGAGTCGTTCCAAATGCTGGCGCAGATCGCGGGCACGCTCGGTAAGCCCGAGGATGTCGGGACCTACCCGGACCGCACCCATTACCGCATTCCCGAACCGGGTGGTTTGCGGACCGCCTATGGATTCCTCGCCATCACGCCGCCCGCCACCGAAACCGTCGTGGTGGGTTTCGGGTCCTGCCACCGGTTCGTTGGGCGCATCGGGTTCGATGCCCGTCGATTGCGGATTTCGGTGGACACCGAGGGTTTGGTGCTCGAGCCGGGTCGGGAGTGGACGCTCGAGGAGTTGATGCTGCCGTCGGGCGCCGACTCCGCCGAGCCCATGGACGCGCTCGCGCGGTCCCTGCGTCGCCACCATCGCCGGAGGCTGCCCGCGGTGGTTCCGACCGGCTGGTGCTCCTGGTACCACTACGGTCCCGCGGTCACGGCAGCGGACATCGCCGTGAACTGCGATTGGGCGGCCCGGAACCTTCCTTCGCTCCGATACATCCAGATCGACGACGGGTACCAGCCGCACATGGGCGATTGGCTCGAGGTGGGCAAGGCCTTCGGGGGGGATGTTCGGGCGGTGCTGGACCGGATCCGAACTTCGGGATTCGAACCCGCGATTTGGGTTGCTCCGTTCATCGCCGATGCGGGATCCCGTTTGTTTCGCGAACACCCGGAGTGGTTCGTGCGGGGCGCGGACGGCAAGCCGATGCCTTCGGATCGGGTGGGTTTCGGGGGCTGGCGCATGGGACCGTGGTATTGCCTCGACGGAACGCACCCGGGCGCGCGCCGTCATCTTGAGGACGTGTTCCGGACCATGCGCCGCGAATGGGGCTGCACGTATTTCAAGCTGGATGCGAATTACTGGGGCGCGATCCATGGCGGGTTCCGGCACGATGCGGCGGCCACGCGGGTGGAAGCATATCGTCGGGGAATGGAGGCGGTGCGACGAGGGGCGGGCAACGACGCGATCCTGCTCGGGTGCAACCATCCCCTGTGGCCATCGATCGGAACCATCGACGCATCGCGCAGCTCGAACGACATTTCCCGCGACTGGGCGACGTTCAAGGGCACGGCCCGGGAAAACCTGCTACGTGGCTGGCAGAACGGAAAGCTCTGGTGGAACGATCCCGACTGCCTGTTGCTCACCGGAGATCTCCCGGAGACGGCGTTCACGTATCACGCCACCGCTTTGTATGCGACCGGGGGCATGGTGCTCAGCGGGGACGCGCTGCCCGCGATCTCGGCGGATCGTTTGCGCACCCTCCGGGCGTTGCTGCCCCCCACCGGCGTGGCGGCGCGGTTCGCCGATCCGTCGTTGACCGTCGGCGAGATCCGCCTACGGGGACGAACCCGGTACGCCGTGTTCAACCATGGAGACGCTCCCGAGGGGCGGACGGTGCGGGTGTCCGGCCGCAAACGCCTGCGCGACATTTGGTCGGGGGAGGACCTCGGAGTGCACGAGGGTGCTTTGCGGCTACCGCCGCTTCCGCCCCGCTCCGCACGGTTGATCGAAGGGAGACCTGCATGAAGCCGCACGTGGGAGAGCGTTCCGCGCTGTTCGTCGGGGGATGCGGATACCCGTTCCACTTGCTCGAGCCCGCCGTGGAGCCGGTGCGATCCGCGCTCGAGGAGGCGGGATTCACGGTGACGGTGGATGGAATTTGGCACCCCGATGGTCCGTCCGAACCGATCGACGGCGACTATTCCATTTTGTCGCGGGGCGGTCTGAAGGGGCACGATCTGCTGGTGCTCTTCACCACGGGGACGGGCTACGGCGAGGACGTCGATGCCGTGGTGGACTTCGTTCGCGAGGGGGGCGGGTTGGTTGGAATCCACTGCGCCGCCGACTCGTTCACGGACCATCGGGAATGGATCGATCTGCTGGGGGGAGCGTTCAAGACCCACCCCGCGCCCCTCGATATCGACGTAGAGATCGTGGATCAGGACCATCCCATCACCGTGGACGTGGACGATTTCACGGTTCACGACGAACTTTACGTTTTCCAAAAACACTTTCCGGGCCGGGTGCACTTGCTCGCCCGCACGCGCAGCCACGATGCCGGCGACGGGCGTCCGATTCCGGTGGCGTGGACCCGCACCGAGGGGCGCGGGCGCGTTTTCTATCTATCGCTGGGGCACCATCCCGAGGCGATGGACCATCCCGCGTGGCGTCGCCTGTTCGTGCAGGGTGCGGTATGGGCGGTCGGAGACCCGCCGTTGCCGCCGCCGCC
>JBJTRZ010000072.1:0-7528 GCA_046076415.1 Armatimonadota bacterium | reverse complement strand
GGCAACATCTATGCCGACGAGTCGCTGCATCGGGCGGGCATCGATCCCCGCAGCCCGGCGTCGTCGCTGGACGATCGCCGGATCGGCCAACTGGTCGCGGCGGTTCGCGAGGTGCTCGCTGAGGCTGTCGAGGCGGGTGGGTCGGAGGGAGACTACACCGACTTGTTCGGCAATCAAGGGCGTTATCGCCCTCGGATCTACGACAAGGCGGGTGGTCCGTGCGGGACCTGCGGAGCAGTCCTGGTGCGGACGAAATTGGGCGGACGGGGAACCACCTACTGCCCGCGTTGCCAGGCTGGTCCCGGCGACGGAAAATAAACGGAGAAATGGCGCGACCGGAATTGGCCGGAGACGCGCAGCTTAGGAGCGACAGTTACGTATGTCCGAGGAAACGACCGCCGCGAACACCGGCGCAGAGGAGCCGGCGGCGGTGGAGGCCGTTGTCGTTGACGAGTTGGAGCAGATGCCCCCGCTCGACGAGATCACCGTTCCCGGTGGAGGCCTCGATGGCCTGCACGAGAACCTTCCCGAGGTGCGCCCCGGGGCGGTGGTTCAAGGAACCGTGGTCCATATCGATCCCCGCGAAGGCGTCCTCGTCGATGTGGGCACCAAGTCGGAAGGCCTGATCCGCCCCAACGAACTGTCGCGCGAACCCGTGCAGGACCTCGAGTCGCTGCTCAAGGTCGGCGATCTCGTCGATGTCTTCGTCATGGAGGAAGGCAAGGACGGTGTTCTGCAGCTCTCCAAGAAGCGCGCCGATTTCGAAAAGTCGTGGGACCGCGTCCAGGAGGCCCTCGGCACCGGCGAAACCCTCGAGGCCGTCGTGACCGACCGCGTCCGGGGCGGACTCGTGGTGGACCTCGGCATCCGAGGATTCGTTCCCGCGTCCCATGTGGGCAACGGTCGCCTCAAGAACCTCGAGAAGTTCGTCGGGCAAACGGTTCCGCTCAAGGTTCTCGAAGTGGATCGCGGCGGCCGCAAGGTCGTGCTGTCGCACCGCAAGGCAACCGAGGAGGAGCGCGAGAAGCAGAAAGCCGACACCATCGGCTCCCTCGCCGAAGGTCAGGAGCGGGTGGGCGTCGTGCGCCGCGTCACCGATTACGGCGCGTTCGTCGACCTGGGCGGCATCGACGGCCTGCTCCACGTTTCCGAAATGAGCTGGACCCGCGTCAAGCATCCCTCCGACGTCGTCAAGGTCGGCCAGGAGGTCCCGGTCAAAATCCTGCGACTCAGCCTCGAACAGGGCCGCGTCAGCCTTGGAATGCGCCAAGTCCTCCCCGATCCGTGGGAATCCGCCGGCGAGAAGTTCCATGTCAACGACACGGTCGAGGGCGAGGTCACCCGTATCGTGCCCTTCGGCGCGTTCGTGCTCCTCGAAGGCGGCATCGAAGGCATCATCCCCAACTCGGAAGTGGCGCACCGCCGCATGGCCAAGGCCTCCGAGTTCATCGAAGCCGGCCAGACGGTCCAGGTCAAGGTCATCGATGTTCGCCCCGAGGAACGACGACTCACCCTCTCGCTCCGCGCCCTGCAACCCCGCGATGCGGAACCGCTTGCTCCTGCGCCCGGTGCCGCCACCGACGACGACAGCGCGCGCCGCGGCGGCAAGAAGGATCGGCGACGGCGGGGCGAAGAGGAGGTTGGCGGCGACTTCCGACAATTCGTTCGCAGCGGCACCGATTTCGGCACCACGCTCGGCGACATGTTCGGAGAAATGTTCTCCGCGCGACGTCCCGAGAAGAAGCGCGGTGGCCGACGGCGCGAAGAGGACGACGACGATCTGTCCGACATCGAGGCCGACATCGAGACCACCGAGGAGGCACCGGCCGCCGAGGAACCCGAGACGGACGGCGAGGAAGCCTGAAACCAACCCCCCGGCCGAGCTGGCCGGGGGGTTTTGCTTTTCCACCATGCATGTCTGGGGCCTCACCGGGGGCATCGCCTGCGGAAAGTCGACCGTTCTCGAACTGCTTCGTCGGGAGGGAGCCGCGGTCCGATCGGCCGACGACGATGCCCGCGAAGCGTTCGACGAACCCCCCGTGCGCGCCGCGCTCGCCCGGCTCTTCCCGGACGCCGTGGGACCGGACGGCTTGGACCGGGCCGCCATCGCAGCCGCGGTGTTTGCGGATCCGGAGCGCCGAAAGGCACTGGAAGCGGTGGTCCACCCGGCCGTGCGGCGACGAATGCGACAGGCCATCGCCGCGGCGCGCGCCAACGACTCCAAGGGTCTCTTGGTTTACGAGGTTCCCCTGCTGTACGAGGGAGGACTGGAGTCGTGGTTCGACGGAGTCGTGGTCGTGGCGGCATCGATGCCAACGCGCCTGGCGCGGCTCGCGCAACGTGCACGTCGAACCGGGGCGCCCGACGATGGTAGTGCGCGCATCGCCGCGCAAATGCCCCTCGAGGCCAAGATTGGCCGTGCGGACCGCGTAGTGACCAACGACGGTGAAATGGTCCAACTGGAACGCGAGGTGGCGCGAATCGTGGACGAATGGCGGGCGGCGGGATTTCGCTGCGTGCCCGGGGATTAGGCCCGCGACTCGGTCAATTCCGACATCAATTGCCGGATGGGCGCGACCATTTTCCGCCACTCCACCAAAAACGCGTCGTGACCGTAGTGCGAGTCGACGATGTGGCTGCGGACATCGGTGTTGCCGGCGCGGCGCAACGTGCGAACGATTTCCTCGGTCTGGCGCACGGGGAAGAGATCGTCCGACCGAATTCCGATCAACAGGCAGCGGGCGGTGATGCGCTCGAGGGCCGATCGCAGGGACGGCAATCCGCGGGATACATCGTGGAGGTCCATCGCCCGCGAGAGATAGAGGTAGCTGTTCGCGTCGAAACGGCGCACGAGCTTGTCGCCTTCGTCGTGGAGGTAGTTCTCGACATCGAAGCGCGCGTGCAGATCGTGTTCGAGCGCACTTTCGCGCCCCGTGTTCGTTCGCCCGAATCGTTCCTCGAGGAGGGGATCCGACAGGTACGTGATGGTGCCGATCATCCGCGCGAGGGCCAAACCCGCATCCGGGCCGCCTTCGGGTCGATCGTAGTATTCCCCGCGGGCCCATCGTGGATCGAGCATGATCGCCCGGCGGGCGCATTCGTTGAAGGCGATCGCACGCGTGTTGGCGCGCGCGGCGGTTGCGATGGGAATGACGGCGTCCACGTGGTCCGGCACGCGCACCGCCCACTCGAGCGCCTGCATTCCCCCCATCGATCCGCCGGTGACCACCGCCACGCGATCGATGCCAAAGCATTCCTTGAGGAACCGCTGCTGCACACGGACCATGTCGCGAATGGTGACGATCGGGAAGGACAGGCCGTAGGGGCGTCCCGTGGCCGGGTTCGTCGACGACGGTCCGGTTGACCCGCGGCATCCCCCGAGGATGTTGGGGGCGACCACGAACCAACGGTCGGTGTCGAAGGCCTTGCCGGGGCCGATCAAGCCGTCCCAATATCCGGTGGAGCGGTTCGTGGGGGCATACTTCCCCGCCGCATGCGAGGATCCGGTGATCCCGTGCAGGACCAACACGACGTTGTCCCGCGCTGGCGACAGCGTGCCGAACGATTGGTACGCGACATCCACGCGCGGCCGGGTCTGCCAGTTTTCCAAAACGAAGGAATCGTCGGCGGTGCCGAACGAGAAAACCTGCTTCTCGGTCAGGCCGACCGATGCCTCGGCCTCGTCGGCGGGCAGAACGCCCTCGACACGAACATTCACCGCAGGATCCACTCGTGGGCTCCGTCGGTGCCCAGTGCCGAAACCTCCACGCCTGCCTCCCGCGCCCAGGCCAGCCCGGCGGCGATGCCCTCCCTCGATCCCGTGAGCTCGAGTTCGGTGAATCCGCCCACATTGGGGTCGATGTTGGCGCGGCGGATCGAGAACTTCAGCCCGAAGTCGTGGGCGAGGTGCCAGATCACCGGTTTGCCGACGCGTTCGAGCGGGAAGTGCAGCTGCACGCGGACGGTTTCGGCTTCCATGGCGGCATTCTATCGCCGAAGGTCGTCGGGAGGGGCCGTGCTACAATGCGCCCAATGGAGTCATCGCGCCCGTGAAACACGTGGTTTCCTTGTCGCTCGGGTCGTCCCGGCGCGACAAGACGGTCCGCGCCGTGCTCGAGGGCGAGGAATTCGAAATACGGCGCGAGGGCGTCGATGGCGACCAGCAGCGTTTCGTGCGCCGTCTCGCCGAACTGGATGGCACGGTGGACGCGATCGGTTTCGGGGGCATGGACCGCTACCTGTGGTCCGACGGTCGCCGTTACGAGTTTCCCGCCGCCGCCCGCCTGCTCGCAGGGGCGGTCCGCACACCCGTTTTGGATGGATCCGGACTGAAGAACACGCTCGAGCGGGAAGCCGTCGAACGGCTCGCCTCGGAGGGTGCGATCGATTTCAAACGTTCGCGGACCTTGGTGGTTTCCGGGGTCGATCGTTTCGGCATGGGCGAGGCGATCGCGGCGCAGGGCGGCGAGGTCGTTTTCGGGGACCTCTTGTTTGGACTGGGATTGCCGTTTCCCATCCGTGGAATCACCGCGCTGCGTCGCGTCGCCAAGGTGCTCCTCCCCGTGGTGCTGCGCATGCCCATTTCCATGCTGTACCCAACCGGGGAAAAGCAGGATGCGATCGAGCCGAAGCACGAGTCCTGGTATCGTTGGGCCGACACGATCGCCGGGGATTTCCTCTACATTCGGCGTCTTTTGCCAACGGCCGAAAGCGGTGCGCTCGTGGGCAAGACGATTCTCACGAACACCACCACCGCCGCGGACCACGAGGAACTACGCTCGCGCGGCGTGGCCCGCCTGATCACCACCACGCCCGTCTTCGACGGACGATCCTTCGGGACCAATGTGATGGAGGCGATGTTGGTCGCCCTCGAGGGTCGGCGCCTCGACGAGGCGGGGTATCGCGACTGGATCCATCGCCTCGGCTGGGTGCCTCGCATCGTCGACCTTCGGCACGGCTGATCGCCCGGCCCGCCACCAACCGCTTTCCGGAAACGAACTCCCCTTGGAACGATTCGCCTTCATCATCCACGCCATCGATGTCCGCGCCGACGCGGCCAAGAAGTTCCCGATCGCGAGATTCTTTCCAGAACCGATCGTGGCGGCCGCGATGCGGCGGGTTCCCCCGATGGTGGTGGCGCATTTGCAGGGAATACGTTCCCGGACCGGCGCCGAGGCGGAAGGGTGGTTCATAGGCTGCCCGCTCGCACCGAAATACCTGCTCGGGCTCCCTCCCGAGGAAGTCTACGAGAATCTGCGCAAATGCTGCGTCCTCGCGGAAGGCCTCGGCGCGCGCATCGTCGGCCTCGGCGCCCTGACCAGCGTTGCCGGCGACGGCGGAATCACGCTGGCGCAGCGCACTCCCCTCGCGGTGACGACCGGAAATTCCTACACGGTGGCGACGGCCGTGGAAGGTGCGGTCGAAGGCGGGCGATTGATGGGAGTTCCCATCGAGGAAGCGCATGTCGCGGTGGTGGGTGCGGCGGGCAGCATAGGGCATACGTGCGCGGCCCTGCTCGGACCTCGGGCACGGGCGATCACGCTCGTGGGGCGCCATCGCGAGCGCCTCGAACCGGTGGCCGCCGACGTGCGCGAGCGCGGTGCCGGTGTGGTTTCCATCGCGGACGACGTGGTGTCGGGCCTTGCCGACGCCGACATCGTGGTCACCGTGACCTCCGCGGCGGATGCGATCATCCTGCCATCGCATCTCAAGCGCGGGGCGGTCGTCTGCGATGTGGCGCGGCCAAGGGATGTCTCCGTTCGCGTGGCGAAGGAGCGTCCCGATGTGCTCGTCATCGAAGGGGGGCTGGTTCAGGTGCCCGGCAACATGACGGTGACCCAGACCGACAGTCGCGGCAAGGATCGGCCGGACCGCGGGGATTTCACATTCGGATTTCCGCCGGGCACCGCGTACGCCTGCATGTCCGAAACCATGATGCTCGCCTTGGACGGGCGCTACGAATCGTTCACGCTGGGCAAGACGGTTTCCGTGGAGCAAGCCATGGAAACGTCGCGCCTCGCCGAAAAGCATGGCTTTCGCCTCGGCGGTTTCCGTTCCTTCGAACAGGCCGTCACCGACGAAACCGTGGCCGCGGTCCGTCGCGCCGCCGGACGCTGATCCGGCCCTCGCCGCACCGAACCCGGTCGCTCAATCCGCCATTCAGGCGACGCACGTTTTGTGCACGGGGCCCATGCTGGCGCGGAGCGTGCCATGGATGTAGGTGTATGGGCCCTTTCCGCCCTGATTGCGGTTTTCGTGGGCTATTTCGCCGTGATCCAAACGCGCGCGGTGTTGCCGAATCTGTTGGCTTCTCCAAGCGAGGTGCGGGCCGAATTGGTCGACGTGCGCCGGGTGGAAGCCAGCGGAACGGGGTGGGAACCGGCGGTGCGCCACATTGCGGTGTTCCGGTCCGCCGACGGTGGGATCCAAGAGTTCGAACTACCCGGGGAACGCGCCGCGAGCCTAACTGTTGGCGCGACTGGGCTTTTGCGGACCCGCGGCGCCTGGTTTCTCGGGTTTACTCCGACCGCCTGACCCACGGGGCGTCCCGATAGGGTCGAAGCGTGGGCTCGTCCCAAAGATCGACTCCGGCGGTGGTGGGCGCAGTCGGGGGGAATTGGGCCAGGGAACGTGCGGTGCGGGCGAGCACGCGGGCCACGCGGGGAGCCGCCTCGGCCATCGCCCCCACGACGTCCTCGTGGGACAGCCGGCCGTCATCGAGACCCGCCCCCGGATTCGTGACCAGCGCGAGGACCCCGTAGGAAAGGCCCGCCTCCCGGCAAAGGATCGCCTCTCCCGCCACGGTCATGCCAACGATATCGCCGCCCCAGCGCCCGTAGAGACGAACCTCCGCCGGGGTTTCGTATCGGGGGCCGTCGACGCAGAAATACGTGCCGACGGGCTCGACGGGAATTCCTTCCGCCTTCGCGGCCGCCGTGAGATGCGCGCGCACTCCGGGGTCGAAGGGATGGGTCATGTCGGTGTGGGCGACCTGGGTTTCGTAAAGGGTCCGCTCGGTCGCCCGTGTGCGCAGGTCCACCAAATCATCGGGCACCATCAGGGTGCCCGGCGCCAGACCAGGGCGCAGGCCCCCCACGGCGGCGGTGGCGAGAACGGCGCGGACTCCGAGGCGGCACAATGCGCTCACATGGGCTCGATGGGGAATGCCGTGCGGGGGACGTCGATGCCCGTATCCATGGCGCGGTAGGAACCAAACGGGGCTGCCGTCGATGTGGGCGCGCGATACCGCGATATCGCCCCAATGGGTCGCGATGGTACCATGCTCGAATTCGCCCCGGTCCACCGGGAAACTCCCGACCCCCGTGCCCCCGATGACCGCGATCGCCTCCGCCATGCGCCGCATTGTACCGGCGCTGGTGCTCGTCGCCGCATGGTGGTGGTGCTTCGGCGAGGTTGCCGTGGGGCGCTCCCTGCTCTATTACGGCGATCTGGCGCTGTATTTCATTCCCCAACTCGACTTTCAAGCCGAGGCCCTGCGCGCCGGGAAAATCCCGCTGTGGAACCCGTG
>JBJTRZ010000071.1:0-1396 GCA_046076415.1 Armatimonadota bacterium | reverse complement strand
GATCGGATTCTCCGAGAAGTTGCTGGACTGTCCCGCCTTGACGCGGATCTTGCCCGCTTGGGCGCCGTCCCAACCCTGCGCGTTGGCCGACCCCGCCACGACCGCCAGACCGATTCCGGCCAACGCGAGACGGACAACCATGTTCTGCATTTTCACTTCGATGTATTCCCCTTTTCCACGCCGCACCGCGGCGTCATCGCTTCGATCGGCGACGGACGCATCCCACGCAAGTTCCGTGCCGACCAGGACGTCCTCTTGGAGTTCCGCCGAAAAAGATCGTGCGATCCGATTTTGCCCCCACGGGTGAAATTGCCGGGTTTTCATTTGGGGCGCAGCGGCATCGGGAAGGTTCGCCCGCGTGCGGGAGCGAACCCTTCGCCATGCACATCCACGACATCACTTCGGCCCTCCATGCGCGATTCCCGGTTTGGCCCGGACACGCCCCGGTCGGCTTGCGCGTGGAGAAGTCCCACGAAAACGGAGATGGGGTCCAGATCACCCATCTCGACTTCGGCGCCCACACCGCCACCCATCTGGATGCTCCGCGCCACTTCATTCCCGGAGGGGGCCTGGTCACCGATCTCGATCTACGCGCGCTCCTCGGCCCATGCTTCGTCTTGCGACCGAGCGGCCCCGGCCCGATCGGGGTCGACTATTTCCGCAACGCCGCGCTCCCGGACCCCGCCCGCCGCATCCTCCTCGCGTTCGAACACAACGAAGGAAAACTCGACGAAGCCGATTTCTTTCCCGACTACGCCGCGATCGACGAGGAGGCGGCGCATTATCTGGTCGCGCGCGGGCTGCGATTGATCGGCACCAACTACCTTTCCATCGGCCCGTTCCACGGAGGCAATCCGGAAGTCCATCGCGCCCTCCTCGGACCGGAAACCATCATCGTCGAGGGCCTCGATCTCCGGGGCGTACCGGAGGGCGAACACACACTCGCCTGCCTACCGATCCTTCTGCCCGCGGACGGAGCACCCTGCCGGGCCGTCCTGCTCCCCGCCGGTGCCTTGCCGGACCCGCTCGATGCCTGATCCCGACCTCGACCTCCGGGAATGGCTATGCACCTCCGGACATGGCGCCTACGCCAGCGGAACCGTGGCGGGACCCGCCACGCGGCGCTACCACGGATTGCTCGTGGCCGCGGTCGATCCACCGGCCCACCGGCGCATGGTGCTGGCGGCCATCGACGCCACCGTGGAAATCGCCGGCGAATCGCTGTCGCTGGCAACGCACCGTTACCGCTGGGGAACCCTGCACCCCGACGGAACCTCGCGCCTCGCCACTTTCGCCAGCGAACCATGGCCCACCTGGAAATGGCGTCTCGCCGAAGGCACCGAAATCGTTCGCACGCTGCGCTTCCAACCCCAGTGCAATGCAATCCTCGTCGAAT
>JBJTRZ010000070.1:0-9441 GCA_046076415.1 Armatimonadota bacterium | reverse complement strand
CAAGCCGGTTGACGATTGCGCCCCTTGCCACGTGTCAAGTTGATCGGAGGCGCGGACCCATCCGTTCCGACCACATGGATATCGCCACGGGATGCGTAGGCGATCCGTTTGCCATCGGGACTGAACGTGACCGATTCGACTGTGTCCCCCACCAAAGGCACCGCCTCGCCCGCGCCGAATCGGACAATCACCAGGCCTTGGAATTTGGAACCTTTTCCGTACACGGCGACGCCGCTTGAATCCGGCGCGGGAGCAAGTCCATCGATTTCGGCCGGCAACTCCACGATTCCATCCGCCTTCAATTCGTTGCCGAAACGGAACCGGGCAAACAAGTTGCGCCCTTCCGCGCTGCCGGCAGAGGAAGGCACGATTGCCGCAAGCGAAGGAACCTGGGAGGCGGCTTCGTCGCCGATGACCACGGGTTGCTGGAACGGCAAGCCGTCCGCCACCGCAACCGCCAGTGTTCCATCGGGAACGAACCGGCAGTGGACCGTGCGGCCCGCACCGATCGCCGCCGGCAGCTCGTTTTCGATGTCGTAGGCGACCAGCACTTGGTCGTCCTCGCGCTGCACGACCACCGCGGCCCATGCGCCGTCCGGGGAGATGTCGTATTCGACCACTCCCCCGCGCTCGAAGAGTTCCGAAACAAGGGGGTTGCTTCGGCGCTGCTCAAGGTGGGGAAAGACGGCAGCCGCCTCGGATGCATCCACGCGGATCGACGTGACCCGACCGCCGTCCATGAAATAGACTTTGCGCCCCGCACCGTATCTGGGCGACTGCTTCGTGGCGGAGGAGGCCGCGGTCTGTGTGAGTTGTCCGACCGGGCGGCCGGGCGCGGCCTGCATCACGAAGATTTGCCGCACGACGCCCTTTGCAAATCGTCCCAAAGCGTCTTTCTGACGGTTCGAAGTGAACACGACGAGTTGTCCATCATCGGAGAAAACGGGTTCGCGGTCGGCCATTTCGTCCGAGGTCAACGCGACCGGTTCCGCCCCGTCGCGCGCTTCGATCAAGTACAAATCGTCGGCCCCGGCGCGGTCCGAAACGAAGACGATACGATCCTTGGTGGAGGGAACACCGCCACCGGGCATCGGAAATCCCTGCGATCCCCACCAATAGAGTCCGGAAAGAATCGCGGTGGCCGCAAGGAAGGCGGGAACGGTCCGTCGGTTGAATCGTCGCGGTTTCATGGTCTACTCCGGAGCAAAGGATAGCACGGCGCCCCTCGCCGCCGCCACGCCGCAAGGCATTGACACTCTTCTTGGAGCCGTGATATAGTCCGAGGGTTGTCTGGACTACGGAAGGTTTGAATTCCATGTATGCAGTGATTCGTACGGGCGGAAAGCAGTACCGCGTGCAGGCGAACGACACCATCGCGATCGAGCGAGTCGATGGCTCCGTTGGTGACGCCATCACCCTCGACGAAGTGTTGTTCGTTTCCGGCGACTCCCCCCGTTTCGGTGCGCCGGTGGTTGCCGGGGCCAAGGTCAAAGGGACCATTGTGGCCCAGGGCAAGGGTCGAAAGATCCACGGGCTCACCTACATCAAGGTCAAGAGCCACCAGCGTCATTACGGTCATCGACAGTGCGAGACGCGGGTCCGCATCGACGCGATCGAGGCCTGAGGAGGTTACGAGATGGCACATAAGAAGGGTGTGGGTTCGTCCCGCAACGGCCGCGACTCCAATCCGCAAATGCTTGGGGTCAAGGAATACGCTGGCGAGTTCGTGCCGGCGGGGTCCATCCTGATCCGTCAACGCGGTACTCGGTTCGATCCGGGTGCCAATGTCGGCATGGGTCGCGACTACACGTTGTTCGCCAAGATCGACGGATACGTGAAGTTCGAGGGAGCCAAGGCCACCCGCCGCATCAGCGTTTACGCAAACAAGCCTGGGACCGAAACGGTCGAAGCCGCCTAGGTTCGTTCGTTACCCGACAGAGGCCCGGATCCAAACTCCGGGCCTCTGTTGTTTTCAACCGCCATGTTCATCGACGAAGTCACCATCCACATTTTTGCAGGGGACGGCGGAAACGGCGCGGTCACCTTCCGCCACGAGAAGCACGTTCCCCGGGGCGGACCCGACGGAGGCGACGGAGGACGCGGCGGTTCGGTCGTGTTGGAATCCGATGCCAACTTGTCCACGTTGCTCGACTTCCGAGGGGGGCGCAAATACAAGGCTCCACGCGGAGGCGACGGCGCGGCGAAACGGCAATTCGGGAAAGACGGCGGAGATTTGGTGCTCAAGGTTCCGCCTGGAACGCAGGCGATCGATGACGAAACCGGGGAAATACTTGCCGATGTGGCCGAACACCCGATGCGGGCGGTCGTGGCGCGGGGCGGCCGGGGGGGGCGTGGCAACACCCATTTCGTGAGTTCCGTCCAACAAGCTCCCAAGTTCGCGGAGCGCGGCGAACCCGGCGAAACCAGAACCATTCGGCTCGAATTGAAGTCGCTCGCGGATGTGGGATTGCTTGGGTTTCCCAACGTGGGCAAATCAACGTTGCTGGCTGCCGTGTCCGCCGCCCGGCCGAAGATCGCGGACTACCCATTCACGACGTTGGTGCCAAATCTGGGCTTGGTCCGCGTGAACGATGCGCATTCGTTTGTCATCGCGGATGTTCCCGGAGTGATCGAGGGGGCGAGCGAGGGAGCGGGGTTGGGCCTGCGATTCCTCAAGCATCTGGAACGAACGCGTCTCCTGCTGCATCTGCTCGATGTTTCCGGGATGTCGGGTCGCGATCCGCTGGAGGATCATCGCATCCTGCTCAAGGAACTGGCGGCTTTCTCGCCCGAACTCGCCGCCCTTCCCCAGCGCATCGTGCTCAGCCGCGTCGATTTGGTGGCCGACCGATCGGAACTCGACGCGATCCTCGCGCATTTCGCCGAGTCGGGGACGCCGGTCCATGTTGTTTCCGCGGTGACGGGGGAAGGCATTTCCGACCTGCTCTACGCAACGTGGACCCAGCTCGGCGCCCTGCCGCGCCCGGCCGCATCGCCATCCGGCGTGGTGCGAATTGGTCTCAGGGACGCTCGGGCGGACGACCCGCGCCGCTTCGATGTCGTTCGCGCGGACGACGGTGCGTTGGAGGTCAGGGGCACCGCCGTCGAGCGCACCGTGGCGATGACGGATCTCGGCAACAGCCATGCCCTGCGCCGATTGCAACGTCAATTGGAACGATGGGGAGTTTTCCGCCGTTTGAAGGAATCCGGGGCAGTCGAAGGCGACACCGTGCGCATTAGAGGATTCGAATTCGATTACATCGACGACGATGCCCCCCCACCCCCGGAAGTTGCCGACGAAGAGGACGACACCGACGTTCCGGTATAATGCCGCCATGTCGGAACCGGAACCGCGGGCCCAGGACGCGGAGGATATGGGTTTCGTTCGAGTTCCCGTTCCCACGTTGGAGCGGCTCACCACCTATCTGCGGTGCCTGATCGATGCGGGGGCCTCCGGGATCGACAAGATTTCCTCCGCCCAGATCGAGGAACGTTCGGGGATCGGGGCCGCCCAGTTCCGCAAGGACCTCTCCTACTTTGGCGAATTCGGAAAGCCGGGAGTGGGATATTCGGTCGCCGACCTGGAGTCGCGCATCGCGCGCATCCTCCAGATCCACCGTATGCAACCGATCCTGCTCGTCGGTGCCGGCAACCTCGGGTCCGCATTGGCGAGCTACCCCGGCCTCGAGGAACACAAGTTTCAAATCGTCGCTATTTTCGACGCGGCTCCATCCAAAGTCGGCCACCGTCTGCACGGCATGGATATTCTCGACGTACGTCGAATGTCGGAAGTCAACGCGCCCATCGGGGCTCGTATCGCGATTCTGGCGGTGCCGGCCGCCGCGGCGCAGACCGCCGCGGATCAGCTGGTTTCGGTGGGCATCCGGGCCATTTTGAATTTCGCGCCCGTACCCATCCGCGTTCCGACCAAGATCGTGGTCCGCAACGTTTCCTTTGTCCAGGAACTCGCGGTTTTGTCCTACCAACTCACCGCTAACGAACGTCCAACGCCCGCCTGACGATGCGACGAACCTCGGCGCGTAAGCGCAAACGCGCTTCGCGCGCGCTCCTTTTTCTTCCGGTGATGGTGGTCGCGGGGTATGCCGCCTTGCGCACCGGCGAATGGCTCAGGCCCCGAACGACGCTGCTGTTTCCCCCGAGCACCTTGGTATTGTCGGTGGTACCGGTCGGTCACGGAGAGGCGGCGTGGATCCGCACCCCTGCGGGCCGTTTCATCGTGATCGGAGCCGGACCCGCCGAGGGTGCTCCGGTACTGGCGCGCGACTTGCGCGCCGCGGGCGCCGACAAGATCGATTTGTTGGTGCTGCCCTATCCCTACGCCGATTGCGTTGGCGGCGCGCCGGAGACGATACGGAAGTTTCCTGTGGTGGAGGCCATTGAAAACGGTTGGCCCCGAGTCAATCAGCGTCAAGAGGAAACCCGCTCGGCCCTGCGCGCGACCGGGGCCAAGGTCTCCGTGGTTCGGGACGGCGATTCCCGGGTGGTCGATGGAGTCCGCCTCGACGTTTTGGCGCCCGGCGCCGCGCGCGTCGAGCGCAGCCCGGCGGCGGGAAACAATTCCGTGGTGGTGCGAGCGTCCTATGGCAAGACGTCGTTTCTCTTCGCCGGAGGCATCGAAGCCGCGGGCGAAGCCGCTTTGCTTGGCCGAGGACCGGAACGCCTCCGCTCCAAATGGCTGCGGGCTCCACGATTTGGCACCAAGGACAGCGCAAGCGCGGAATTCCTCGAGGCGGTGGGAGCCGACGATATCGTGATCGCCGTCGGGCCGAACCGCTCGGGCGTGCCCGATGCCACCGTACTGCGTCGCATTGTTTCGACCGGGGCCCGCCCGCATCGGACCGATCAATCCCCGAACGGACTTTATTTCCTCTCCGACGGCTCGACAATCCGCCGGGCATCGGAGTAGGTGGGCCGGATCGGCTTGGTGAAAATGGTCTGAGCATGGCCGCCCCGCCCAGATTTGTCGCACCCGAGCCAACCGGATGGTGGATCGCGCTGGTACGTGCCGCCCTCCCGCTTCTGCTTCGCGGTATCGGCATTCGATCCATTCACTACTCCGGTGGCGAACTCGATCGGTACCGGGGAATGGCCCGCGATCGCGTGTTGATCGTTCCCAATCATCCAACGAACGCCGATCCCGCGATCCTTTTCCATTTGGGGGCGACCGCGCGGACGGTTCCCTATTTCCTCGCATGCAGGGAGTCCTTCGACGCTTGGTTCGGTGCCTGGGGCTGGTGCATCCGTCGGCTTGGTGCATATTCGCTGGTTCGCGGAACCACCGATCGTCCGAGCTTCAAAGCGACGCGCGATCTGCTTTCGGGCCAAGGCAACCATGTCGTCGTGTTCCCGGAGGGAGAAGTTTATTCGCAGAACGACTCACTGCTCCCCTACCACGAAGGTCCGTTCCAATTGGCCTTCTGGGCGCTCGAGTCGGCACGGCGCACCGCGCCCGATGCGACAATACTCGTCCAACCCGTGGCGGTGAAGTATTTCCTGGCCGGGATTTCCCAAAGGGCGGTGCGGGCATCGTTGGCGCGACTGGAAAATCATGTCAAAGCCCCCACAGGACCGAGCGACGACGATTACGATCGGCTCCGGGCAATCGCTTGGAGCATGCTGCGCTCCTTGGAACGCGAGTATCGGATCCCTTTCCCGGACGAGGACGACTGGCACCGCGAATTCGATACGCGATTGAGAACGGTCAAGGAAGCGATCTTGTCCCGAGTTTCGGCGGCGGTTGGCATCGATCCCCCGGCCAAAGCGACCTTGCCCGAACGGATGCGCGCGTTGATCCATGCCCTCGAGGTCGTCACCGCCGAAGGAAACGACGAATCGTCGCCCTACGAGCATCAATTGCACCGCATCCAGCGTGATCGGGCCAGGCCGCTGCTCAAGGACCTCGAGCGCCTCGCGACCTTCATCGCCGTACACGACGGATACGTGGCCGAAAACCCGACCCTCGAGCGACTCTGCGACACGCTCGTGCGACTGGAGCGGGAGTGTTTTGGGAGGACCTTTCTCAGAAGGTCGTTCCGGGTGCGGGTCGCTTTGCTCGAACCGATCGACCTGAGCGCTTGGCTCGCCGAATACACGACCAACCGATCCGACTGCCTCTCGCGCTTGGTCCGGTCGATCGAATCGGGGACCTTGGCGGCGCTCCGTGCTTTGGAACCCCCAACCGTTGCCTGATACGGATCGGAAAGGTTCCCTCCTCGGACCAAGCGCGGGCGACCCCGCCGCCGCGGCACTGCGTTGGGACCTCGTCGCCGCCGTTTTGTCCGGGCTTTACCTCGGCTGCGTTTTTCCCTTCCTGACCCGGATAGCCCGTGCGGAGCTTGGTGCAACCGCAGCCCAATTGTCGCTGCTGAGCGCCGCGCCATTCGTGGGCAATCTCCTCACACCCCTTTGGGCTGCCAAGATGGAAGGGCGCCGGACCATGCCCTTCCTCATGGCATCCTGGATCCCGGCCCGAGCACTGCTGCTTGCGACTCCTTGGTTGCAAACGTCCACGGGCTTCGTGGCGACCTTGTCGACGCTGCAGTGGCTCGGAGCCTTCGCTTCTCCCGCCTACGCCAGTGTCCTGCGGGATATCTATCCCGATCCAATCCGTGGACGGATGATGGGTTACGTGCGCGTGGCCGCGCAAACCGCGGCTTTCCTCGGCGCCCAGTACTCAGGCAGATTGATGGACCAAGGTGTCGGGTACAGGATCCTTTTTCCATTTGCGGGTTTACTTGGTATTTGCGGGGCCTTGGCATTTTCGCAAGTCGACCGCCATCGATTCCGCCCAGCCCCACGGGGATCCGCGTCCGCGCCGGTCAAGACGCCCTCGGTGCGCGATGTACTCGAGATCCTGGTGCGCCATCGAGGATACCGGTGGTTCGCCGCTTCGGTGATGATTTACGGCTTTGGCAATTTGATGTCCGTTCCCCTGTACGGCCTGTATCAGGTGGACGTCCTGCATCTCTCCAACACCGAAATCGCCCATTTGGCAAACATCGCCTCGCTCAGCGCCATTCCCGCGTCGTTCCTTTGGGGGCGCCACATGGATCGCTACGGACCGGCCAGAACCTGCATGTGGTCGATTTTGTGCGTTGGTGCCGTCGGAGCCGCGTACTTGTTCGGGGGCAACCGGGAAGCCTTGATGCTTGCCGCCGTCTTTTCGGGGATTGGATTTGCCGGAGTCGAACTCGCGTACCTGCAGAGCATACTGCGGTTTGCGGGCACGGACGAAAATCCGGCTCGATATCAAGCATTGCACGCGTTTCTGTTGGGTGTACGAGGGGTGCTCGCACCCACCTTTGGGTTGCAGCTGCTTCCTTGGCTGGGATACCGCACCTTGTTCGCGATCACGCTGGTCTTGGTTATGCTGGGCGCGTGGATTCAGGGGCGAGTTCCCGACACGGTGGAGAGGGATTTCCAATGATTCTCTGCGTAGGGCTTTCGCCGACGGTTCAGCGCACCTTGTGGTTCACGGAACCGGTGGAGCCGGGAAAGGTGCACAGGGCAAAGCAGGCGTGGACCACCGCGAGTGGAAAAGCGGTCAATGTGGCTCGCATGGTTTCCCAACTGGACGCAACATCCCACTTGGTCCACCCGCTCGGGGCGGAAACGGGGCAATTGGTTCGGCGTCTGCTCGAAGCCGATGGTGTGGCGCAAACGGTGATCGACACTCCGGAAAGGCCCACGCGCGTGTGCACCACGATCCTCGATGGACGCACCACCGAGTTGGTGGAGGAAGCACCTTCCCTCGCCTCCTCGGAGATCGAGCGAACCCTCGAAATGGCGAGCGAACTCCTTCCTCTAGCCGATCTCCTGTGTTTTTCCGGATCCCTTCCCGTGGGAGCTACGATAGATTTCCTCCACAGGATCATGAACGCCGCCGAAACGCATGGTGTGGACGTGCTCGTGGACGCGGCGAATGCGCCGTTGAGAGCGGTGCTCGAGCATGGCCCTTGGCTCGCGAAGCCCAACCGGCTCGAAGGATGTGCGTCGCTGGGCCTCGATCCCTCCACGCCTGCGGATGCGGTCGCCCGCGCGTTGCGCGATTCCGGCGCCCGCAATGCGCTCGTCACCGATGGGCCGGGCGAAGCCGTTTTGGCGACGGAAAGCGGAATCCACCGACTGCCAAGCCTTGGGGTCGAAGCCTTCAATCCCATCGGATCGGGAGATGCGGTGGCAGCCGGCATTGCCGTTGCGCGCACGGTGCACCGCATGCCTTGGCCTGAAGCCGGGCGATTCGCAATTGCGGTCGGTGCGGCGAATTGCCTGTCCCCCACCAGCGGCGTTGTGGATCCGAACGACGTGACGCGTTTGTTCGGCCCGTGGCAAGGGAGCAACTCCTGAAGGAATGCGGTCCGCACACGACGAAGGAGCCACGCGTGACCCGCACCCTTGCGCCCGTACTTTTCGCCGTCTTGATCCCGTCGGTCGCCAGCGCGCAACGGGAACCCATCGCCGTGATCGACCCGGTCCGGCAAGTGCAAGTCGCGCCACCCACCGACGGCGAGCAGGATTTCGAACCGGCCGCCCCGGGCTCTTCCCTACCATCCGGAGGTTGGGTTCGGACGCGCAAGCGTTCCTACGCGGAACTCCGTCCAAGGATGGGCGGGAAAATCCGTCTGGACGAGAACACCGTGGCACGCATTCGGGGAATCGATGGCGGAGTTGCCGTTTCGTCGTTCACGGGACGCATGGTCGCCACCGGTGTTCGTGCGCGCCTGGAAACCACGGGTTTCACGGTCGAATGCGGCAGCGGATCCACAATGGAAGTCGTGTCCCGCGGAAGCCGACTGGTTGTCCGATCCATAACCGGAACCGCGATCGTCGCCAGGGATGGCAAGTCATGGACCGCGGGTTCGGGGGAAGCGATCGAGTTTCGGTTCGACGACGGTCCTTTGGTCGTGGATGGTCCCACACCCCTTTCCAAAGTGGATTTGGCAATCGCGCGGAGCAACGACTCCCGTGCATGGTGGGGTGTGATCGATCGCGAACGGAATCTGGGTGTGTTTCCGGGCTCCGAAGCGGCCTGGAGTTTGCGAACGTCCCCTTTGACCGAGTTCCTGGGGCAAACCAAGGCGCTCCCGATCGATCCACGCACCATCGCCGCGAATCCCGCCGATCGGCAGCGATTCCTTCGCATCGCGCGCGAGGTGATCGTTCCCGTGCTCGAGCGGAGTCTCGACGCTGATCCCACGCTTTCCATCGCGGGGTTCGCGGCCCGGTACGGTGAACGTTTCGTGGCGGATAAATTCCCGGTCGGTGGTTCCGACCTTGCGTTCCTGCTCGACCACGGCATCGCAAATGTCGGGCAGACGTTCGTGGCTTTGGATGCGTCGGGTGCGTCGCTCGGGATCGATGTCCGTAGTGCTCCCACCCGCTCCGTCTGGCGCCCCTCGTCCGCCACCATCGCGCCCAACC
>JBJTRZ010000069.1:0-2987 GCA_046076415.1 Armatimonadota bacterium | reverse complement strand
CAAATCCGGTCCCAGCCGACTCGTCGCGTCGTCCATCGCCACCACGGTCGCGCCGGTGTCCCACGCCATCCAAATCTCCTCCACCGACGAATCGTAGGCGTGCGAAGACCCTTGGGCGAGACGATCTCCCGGACCGAGGTCGAACGCGGACCGATCCGAGCGGATGAGGTTGACGATGCCTCGGTGGGGGATCACCACGCCCTTGGGGAGGCCGGTGGTCCCCGACGTGTAGATCAGGTACGCGGGATCGGAGGGGTCGCGCGATTCCCGCGGAATCGGGGGTGGAGGGTCGATGCTTCCCTCGCGACGCCGGGCCACCGCACGATCCGCGGCAACCGTTCGGGCCCGCACCTCCCGCGCCGGGTCGACCACCAACGCCGCCGGCGTGGCATCGGACAGGATCCGCGCCACATGGCCGTCCGGGAACGACGGATCGATGGAAACCCACGCCGCCCCACGTTCCATCGCGGCCACCGGCGCCGCGTACGCCGCCGGATCGCACCGGTCGCACCACACCGCGACCAAATCGCCGCGCCCGACCCCCAGATCCGCCAGCGCCGCACCCCACGCGTCCACCTCGGCCACCAATTGCGCGTAGGTGAACGTTCGCCGCGACGCGCGCCCATCGCCCGGAGGCAGATCGAGCGCGAGGCGATCCGCATGCCGGGCGGCGGCTGCCCGCAGGCAGGCGTCGAGGAAATCGGTGGGGGCTTCGCGATCCATGGGAACGGGGGGCGGAGCCTCCATATTACCCTCGGACCCCATGGGATAATGGGCACGTGAACTCCGAAATGCCCGGCCTCGCCGCCTTTCCCAAGTGCTTCCTCGACGATATGTGCGTGCATGGAACCATGTCGGTGGAGGACTGGATACGGGTCGGCGCCACCCTGGGCGTCGATGGCCTCGAGTTCTACGCGGGTTTCGTACGCGACGACACCGCGTGGTTGCGCGACACCAAGGCCCTGCTGGACTCCCATGGCCTCGCCATGCCGATGCTCTGCTGCTCGCCGGACCTGACCGCCGACGACCTGGAGGGCGAACTCGCCAAGGAACGCACGTGGATTCGGGCCACCCGCGCACTGGGCGGCGGTTACTGCCGGGTGCTCTCCGGGCAACGGCGACCCGACCTCGACATCGACCGCGGCGTGGATCGCGTGGTGGGCGCCATCGAATCGCTGCTGCCCTACGCGGCCGACCACGGGATCGTGCTGATCATGGAGAACCACTACAAGGACAACTACTGGTCCTACCCGGAGTTCGCCCAGGCGTCCGAGGTTTTTTGCCGCATCATCGAGCGCATCGACCACCCGAATTTCGGAGTGAACTACGATCCCTCCAACGCATTCCTGGCCGGAGAGGACCCCCTCGACGTGCTTGAAAAGGTCAAACACCGCGTGACGACCATGCACGCCTCGGATCGCACCCTGCTCTTCGGAACGATCCAGGACCTGCGCCGCGAGGAGAACGACGCGGTGGGATACGCGAAGCGCCTCTCGCACGGCGAAATCGGCAAAGGCCTCAACGATTTCGACGCGATTTTCTCGACGCTGAAGGCCTGTGGACGCACGCCCAAATGGATTTCCATCGAGGACGGCGTCAACGGACTCGACGAACTGCGCCGCTCCGCCGACTTCCTGCGGGCGAAGATGGCGACCCATTTCGGACCCTCGGCCGCATCGTGACGGCCACCCAACTCTCCCGGAGGACCCCCATGACCCACGCATCCCTCGCCGTGCTCGCCGCGGCCCTCGCCCTCGCCGCGCCCGCGCTCGCCCAAGGCGGTCCCACCACCCCCGCCCAGCCGGTCGGTCCAGGCCTCGCCAAGGAAGGCCGCCCGCTCGCCGATGTGCTGCGCAAGATGTCCGATACCACCGGCCTGCCACTGCTCGCCGAAGGCTTCCTTGGCCGAATGCCGGTGAGCGCGGGCGATCGGCGCGCCACGAAGGAAAACGTGGAGGACCTGCTCGACGCGCTGGTGGCCCAACTTCCCAAGGCGGTCTGGGCGAAGGTGATGCTGCCCAAACCCGCCGAAGGCAAAAAATACACCGGCGACGCGGCGGCGAAGTACGTCCGCGCCCAAGCCGCGCTCTTCGGCAAAGTCGGCGCTTCGGAGGCCGGCATGGTGGAAATCCTCGGCAAGCGCATCGCCACCGATCGCGCGGATGTCCATGTGAAGGGCCTCGGGCTGGTTCCGTACTATGTCATCCTGAGCTCCAATCCCGAAGGCGCGCGCATCGCCGATCTGGCCGGACCCGGATTCCCCGTGCTGGGCTCCGTCGGTTCCGCCGTTCCCGACATCATGGGTCCACTGCTCAAGCAACTGGGTGTCTCCTCTCCGGACCAAATCCCGTCCGGTTCCTACAAGGTCATGGTTCCCGGACCCGATGGCACCCCGACCGAAGCCAAAATCGAAGTCCGCAACGAAGGCGGCGGCCTCTCCATCGGCGTTTCCATCGGCGGCCGCTGACGCCCAACGCACCACCATGCAACCCATCGTCCAAATTTCCCTCGACATCATCGAACTCGACGAAGCCTTGAAGACGGCGCATATGGCGCTGCGCGCCGGCGTGGACTGGCTCGAGGCGGGCACGCCGCTGATCATCGCCGAAGGCATGCACGGCGTGCGCGCCCTGCGCCGCGAATTCCCCGACACGCCCATCGTGGCGGATCTGAAGACCATGGACGGCGGGTGGCTGGAGGCCGAACTGATGGCCAAGGCCGGCGCCACGCACGTGGTGGTGATGGAACGCGCCCACGAGGAGACCATCAAAGTGGTGGTCAAGGCGGGCAAGGACCTGGGAATTCAGGTCATGGGCGACAACCTCGGCGCACCCGACATGGTCGCCGCGGCCAAACGCCTCGAGGATCTGGGCTGCGACTACGTGATCCATCACATCGGCTTCGACGAACGTCGCGGAATCGCGGCCCGCGGCGAGCGCATGCCCTCGCCGCTCGACCAGTTGCGGGAAGTGGTCGCCGCGGTCTCG
>JBJTRZ010000068.1:0-14904 GCA_046076415.1 Armatimonadota bacterium | reverse complement strand
CCATCCCCCGCCACGACCACGCGAACCTTCGGTGAACGCGCGATCGGGCCGAGCAGATCGAGTCCCTTTTCCGGCGCCAACCTCGAGACGGCGAGCACCACCGGTAGGGAGACGTTCCAGCCCAGGCCCGCGCGCGCTTCGGTTCGCGACGGGGCGTTCAGAAACGGCGCCGCGTCGATCCCGTTGCGCACGACTTCCATTCGCGACGTCGCCACGACTCCCGCCGCGCTGGCGGCGACCGCATCCGAAACAGCGAGCACACGGGCGGCGCTCCCGAGAAGCAGGCGCAGTCCCCTGCGACGGACCGAGCCGATTTCACCGGGAAGCAGATTGTGAAGCGTGGCGACCCAAGGGCGTCGGGCGAGGCGGGCGGCGATCGCCACGGTCGGAAAGCGGAGCAGGCCGTGGGCGTGGATGCACTGGACACCACTTCCCCGTACGAGCTCGGCCACGCGGATAGCGGACCGGAGTTGGGCTATCCCGCCGGGGGTTCCTTCGAGAGCCAGCACGGCGCATGGCTTGAGGTCGGGGTGTTTCAGCACTTTCAACGGGGCCGCGACCAGGCATTCGAAGCGCGGGTCCACGACCAGCGAGGCGACTTGGCGCACCATGCCACCGGCGGCCGGTCGGACGACATGGAGCACGCGCATGGGAAATGGTACCGCGGGTGCAACCCGCCGGGGTTCGCGCGTGTCGAAGGCTTGAAGGGAAACGGTCCGGTCTCCCAGAAAGACCGTTCCCAAGGAGCAACGCACCATGGGTTTGTTCGACGCGATCCGAGGCCAGTTCATCGATGTCATCGAGTGGTTGGACGACACCAACGACACGATGGCCTACCGATTCGAACGGCATGGCAACGAAATCAAGAACGGCGCCCGATTGATCGTTCGACCGGGACAAGACGCGGTGTTCGTGAGCGAGGGCCAGGTGGCGGACGAATTCCCCGCCGGCACGTACACGCTTGAAACGAAAAACCTCCCCATCCTCTCCACGTTGCAGGCGTGGAAGTACGGCTTCAATTCTCCGTTCAAGGCCGAGGTTTATTTCTTCAACCTCAAGCAGTTCACTGGTCTGAAATGGGGCACGTCGAACCCGGTCATCCTGCGCGATCGCGAGTTGGGTCCGGTGCGCATGCGCGCCTACGGGTCCTATTCGCTGCGGATCGCCCATCCGGCAACGTTGCTGCGCCAGTTGATCTCCACCGACGGCCGATTCGAAACGGGAGAGATCACCGATCAGTTGCGGGCGTTGCTGACCCAAAGTTTCGCGGGATGGCTTGGCAAGTCGGATCTTTCCGTCTTCGATTTCGCGGCGCACTACGCGGAGATCGGGGAAAACGTTCGTGTGGCGCTGCAACCGGACTTCGCGCAGTACGGCCTCGAGCTCGTGCACGTGGTGATCGAGAACATCGGTCTTCCGGCCGAGGTCGAGCAGGCGATCGACCGGCGAACGTCGATGGGTGTCGTCGGGGACCTCGGTCGCTACACCCAGTTCCAGGCGGCCGAGGCGATTCGCGAGGGTGCCGGGGCGGGCGGAAATCCGGCTATGGACCTGGCGGTCGGGTTGGCGATGGGGCAGCAGGTATCCGATGCGTTGCGCGGTGGTGCGGCGGGCGGTGCAACGCCTCCGCCGCTGCCGGGCGGCGGTGCCGAGTGGCATATCGGGATCGGGGGCGCGCAATCCGGTCCGTTCACGGCCGATACCGTCCTCGCGCGCATCGCCGACGGTTCGGTGACTCGGGAAACGTTGGTCTGGAAGGCGGGAATGTCGGCATGGGCCGCCGCCGGAGGGGTCGAACCCTTCGCATCGCGTTTCGGTTCGGTTCCGCCTCCGCTGCCCAATGCCTCCTGAGCTTCCGGGCGGTGGGACCGCCCGCCGGTTTCCTTGCACGGGATGCGGCGCCGATTTGACATGGGATCCGTCGGCCGGGAGCCTCAAATGCCCCTACTGCGGCGCGGTTTCGGCCGTGGCGTCGCCGACGGACGACGCCCTTGTCGAGCATCCGTTCGAGGAGGCCGGGAACGGTCAGGCCCAGTCGCTGGCGCGGATTGCGGAAGGCGCCCTCGAGGTCGACTGCGGGGGTTGCGGGAGCACGGTCGCCTTCGCACCCCCGGACACGGCGGGATCGTGTCCGTTTTGCGGCGCGCGCATCGTGGCCCAGGCGGAGTCCGCGGACCCCTTGCTCGCTCCCGATGGCGTGCTTCCGTTTCAGATCGATCGCAAGCACGCGATTTCGTCGATGCGCCAATGGATTCGCACCCGATGGTTCGCCCCCAATGCGCTCAAGTCGATGGCCCGGGAAGCGGGGATGCAGGGGGTGTATCTGCCCCATTGGACCTATGACGCGGCCACGCGCACGGAGTACGCGGGCGAACGTGGCGAGCATTACTGGGAAACGGAAACCTACACCACGACGGATTCGGACGGGCGCGAGGTGGAGCGGACGCGTCAGGTCCGTCGGACACGTTGGTACCCGGCTTCGGGTACGGTGATGCGGGACTTCGACGACGTTTTGGTGCCCGCGACCACTTCGGTTTCCGCGGACCGCCTTTCGGCGCTTGCTCCGTGGGATTTGGCGCTCGCGACTCCATTCCGCGGGGAGTACCTTTCGGGTTTTCGCGCGCAACGGTACCAAATCGATCCGGTGGCGGGCATGTCCTCGGCGCGCCGGATCATGGAGGGCGTGATCGACCATGATGTGCGCCGCGATATCGGCGGCGACGAGCAGCGCGTCTGGAGCAAGGACACGTCGTACGCCCACGTGACGTTCAAGCACCTGCTCCTGCCGGTCTGGCTGGCGGCCTACCGTTACGACGGCAAGGTGTACCAGACGATGGTGAACGCGCGTACGGGCGAAGTGGTCGGCGAACGTCCCTACAGCATCTGGAAGATCGCCGCGGCGGTGGTGGCGGGTATTTTGGTCGCCGTTGCCATTTGGTGGTTCAGCCGGGAGGGTTGAGTTCGCCCTGCCATTCTCCCCATCCGCCTTCGTCGAGGCGATCGGCGAGCCATCGCGCGACGTCGGCGAGGGTTTCCGCGGATGCTTCGTGTCCACTGGGATATTCCCGGTATTCGACCCGCATGCGTCGTATTTCGAGGAATTTCCGGATGGCGCGCCCTTGTTCCACCGGAACGACGGCATCGTGGGTGCCGTGCGCGACGAACACCGGGAGTCCGTCGACGGCGGCGGACGCTTCGAACTCGATGGTGCCGTTGAGCCTGCCGGAGAGCACGACCGCACCGGCCGCGCAGCCCGGTACGGTGACGGCCGCGTGCAGCGCGACCCCTGCTCCTTGCGAAAACCCGAGCAGGTAGGTGCGCCACGGGTCGGTCCCGTAGGCTTCGATCCACTTTCGGATTTCGGAGGCCAACCTATCCCGGACCCCTTGCGTGTATTCCTCGTCGACCAAAAGCCCACCGTCGCGGGCCACGGCGGTCGGCAGCCAGGACCAACCCGGTGGGTGCGGAAACGGTGCTCGCACCGAGACGATATGGAACCGGGGGTCGAGGAGAGGAGCGATTTCCGCGAGATCCGTTTCGTCGGAGCCCATGCCGTGCAGAAGGACGAGCAGCGGAGGATACCGTCCCTCGGCCCGGGGAGGGATGGAGGTGGCGTGGAGTTCCCGCGGCGGATCGGGCATGGCGAACACTATACCGGTGCTGCGGTACACTGCGCATGACCATGCCGTGCCGCCCGCGCTTCGCCGCCTTGGCCGCGACCGTGGTCGTATTGCCGTTGGGCATGCGTCCCACGCCGTCGTTTGCCGCTCCTCAGGATCGATTCGCCGAGGCCGTCGCCGCGACGCGGAAGGGGTCTTTCGCCGAAGCCGAGCGTTTGTACCGAACGTTGCTGAAGACGCAGCCGGGGAACGCCGGGGCGTGGGCGAACCTGGGTCTGGTGCTTGGTTCGCAGGGTCGCCATCGCGACGCGATTTCGTGCTTCGATCGTGCCGTCCGCGCCTCTCCCCGCACTCCGGATTTCGCCGCGCAGGCCGCTCTCGCCGCGTTGCGCGCGGGGGATTTGCGGTCGTCGGAGTCCCGCGCACGCGCGGTGCTTCGGACGCATCCTGCCAATGCGTTGGCCCTGACCGCCCTCACCAGCGCGTTGGCGGCCCAGCGTCGCTTTGCCGAGGCGGTGCCTCCGCTTCGGCTTCTGGATTCGGTTCGGCGCGGCAAGGACCCGAACGTGGTGCGGAGCTTGGTGGTTTGCCTTGCGGCGTCGGGCGGGCAGGATGCGGGCCTTGCGCTTTTGCGTACGCGGGCGCGTGCGTTTCCAAAGAACGGGGCGCTGGCGAGCCTCCAAGGCGATCTGGCCGGGCAACTCGGTTACGACCGCAAGGACAAAGGGTTGTTGATCGAGGCGAAGTCGGCGTATGCGCGGGCATTCGCGATCGATTCCAGCGATGCCCGGGCGGGGGTCAACGCGGCGCTGGCGGCCGAGATGGCTGGAGCTCCTCTCGAGGCGAAGGCGTTGTATGGTCAGGTGTTGCGCCATCGGCCCAACGATGGGCCGGCGCACTACGGGCTTGGCCGCGTCCTGCTGACGGACCCCGTGTTGTCGGAGTCGGCCCGCGTCGCGCAGGCGCGCCCCCATTTCGAGGCCGCCGTTGCCGCTTCGCCGCGCAATGTCGACTATCTGGTGGCGCTCGGGTTCGCATTGGGAATGGCCGGGCCATCGGAGACCGACAACGCGGCCAATATATTGCGTGCCGCGCTGCGGATCGCCCCCGGCGACGGGCGGGCGCGCCGCGGCTTGGTCGAGATCTTGGTGAAAGCGAATCGACCGGCCGATGCCATCGAGGCGCAACGTGCACTGGTGGCGGCGGAACCCGACGACAAGGAGGCGCGACGCCGTTTGGCGGGCCTTTTGCGTTCGACGGGTTCGGACGCGGGTGCTTGGGAGCAACTGCGCGAGATCGCGAAGCGGGATCCCAACGATGTCGACGCACTGAAGGAACTGGGCATCCTGCTCGAGCAGGCGGGCAAACTCGACGAAGCGATCTCGACGTTGGAGTCGGCGGTCGCGCGGGCCCCGAAGGATGCCGATGCGCTGACCAGTCTTGGGTTGGTGTTGGAAAAGCACGGCAAGCGCGGCGACGCGACCCAGCGGTACCGGGCCGCGATCTCCCTCGATCCCAAGCATCAGGCGGCGAACATCGCGCTTTCCGCCGCGCTCGAGGCGAGCGGCGACGCGGCCGGGGCGCTCCTGGCGCGGGAAACGTGGATGCGCGCGGATCCGACTTCGAATTCCGCCCGTTGGGAAACGGCGCAGGCGCACATTCGCGCTGGTCGCGACCCGGAGGCGATCGCGTTGCTGCATGGGTTGGCGTTGCGTCGCGGCGACCCGCAGCGAAACCAGTACCTGCTGGCCGTGGCGTCGCTGCACGAGGAGCGCGGGCGATGGCCCGAGGCCGTTGCGGAGTGGCGTCGCTTGATCGCGCTCGAGCCCACCGAGGAGATGCGATTCCATTTGGTGGACGCGCTCGGCAAGGCGGGTCGCTTGGCCGAGGCGGCGCGGGAGGCGGATGCATTGGTGACCGCCGCCAAGGACAAGGTGCGCGCTCGGGCGACGCTGGCCGATTTGCATGAAAAGGCGGGGCGCCTCGACGATGCCGGTCGGACGTTCGAGGACCTGTTGGCGCAGCACGCGGACGTGGCGGGGATTGCCGAGGGCTTGCTGCGGGTTCGATCGGCGCAGGGGCGTCGCGCGGACGCGGTGTCGTTGCTGGAGGCCACGGTGCTCGCCGGGGCTGGGTCGACCCCGGTCGCGGTGGTGCGCGTCCTCGACCGCGCCGCCAATGAAGATCGGGCTCCGGACCGATTCCGATCGTTCACGGAGCGATTGGTCTCCGCGCGGCCGAAGGAACGCTATTCCCTCGCCCTGCGCGCCGAGGTCGTGTTGCGGGGAAAACCGTCCAACGACGATCGACGGGAGGCCGCCGCGATGTACGGCCGGATGGCCGAATTGGACCCGAAGGACGCGGATGCGCCGTTCCAGCAGGGGCGCTTGTTGCAGGCGATAGGCGATCGCGACGGTTCGGTCGCCGCACTGCGCGAATCGGCGCGGCGCCGCCCCGGTGGTCCGGCGGAAACCATGCTCAAGGCATTGGGAGTTCCGCTGCCGCCGAGGCTGGGCGGCAAACCGTGACCGGGGATGGTTTTGTGCGGTGTGCCCGACACCCGTCCGTGGAGACGGGTCTGCGGTGCGCTCGCTGCGAGACACCGATTTGTCCGGATTGCCTGGTTCCAGGGGCCGTGGGCATGTTGTGCCCCAAATGCGGAAAATCCCAGTTGCCCGGGGTCGACGTACCGTGGACCCGCTTCGCCTGGGTTTTGGTCGCAGGGGTGATTTGCGGGGCGGTGATCGCCACCGTGTTGAAATCCGCTTCCTTTTTCCAATTCCTGGTCGCCCCCATGCTGGGTGGCTTGCTTGGAGAGCTTGTGAACCGCCTCACCGGTCGCAAGCGCGGACCGCGCGTGGAGGCGTTGACCGTTGCCAGTCTGGTTGGTGGCGCGATGGTCGCCATGGTGCTGTCGGGTGGAATCGGCCAATGGTTGGCCAACCCCTTGGCCGCCGTGTTTCAGGTCATCGCCTTGGCGCTCGCCGCCGGTGCGGCGATCGCGCGCGTTCGTATCTGACCGACCGCTCGTTTCCAGGTTTCGCGGGATCGTGGCCACCATGCGGCCCTCGAGGTCCGGAGGTACAATCCGGGCATGTCCAATCGGTCCGGCGAAGGTGCCCCGGGGAGGACCCCGGCCAAGGCGTGGCTTGCTTCCGTCTCGACGATGTTGGTGCTCGCGGGCGCGGTGGCGAAGGTGCCCGCGTCCGAAGTCCAACGTCCCGGTCCTCCCGCCGACCCGGCGGGGATCGAGTTTTTCGAACGCAAGGTGAGGCCGATCCTCGAGGAAAACTGCACGGGATGCCACGGTGCCGCGCGCACCGAGGCGAACCTGCGCCTCGACCGACCCTCCCTCCTGCGCCGTGGTGGCCCGCGTGGGCCCGCGGTGGTGCCGGGAGATGCGGCGAAGAGCACCCTGGTGCGTGCGATTCGGTACGAAGACCATACGCTGATGATGCCGCCGTCGGGCAAGTTGGCCCCGGAGCAGATCGCCACGCTCGAGGATTGGGTCCGTCGCGGAGCTCCGGCACCGAGCGACACCGCTGCAAAGCCGGTGCCGCCCGCCGGGGGAGGGTTTCAGGCCGAAATCGTGCGGCGGCGATCCCACTGGGCGTATGCGCCGGTGGTCCGTTCCCCGGTGCCCGCGGTCAAGGCGAAGTCCCGCGTGCGCAATCCCATCGACGCGTTCCTGTTGGCGCGTTTGGAGAAGGCCGGGCTTTCGTTTTCGCCGGATGCCGACGCGCGCACTTTGATCCGCCGCGCGACCATCGACCTGATCGGCGTGCCCCCGACGGCCCCGGAGGTGGAGGCGTATGTCGCGGACCGTCGTCCCGACAAGTACGAACGGCTGGTGGATCGTTTGCTGGCGAGTCCGCAGTACGGCGAGCGTTGGGCTCGGCACTGGCTGGACTTGGTGCGGTACGGCGAATCGATGGGCCACGAATTCGATTTCGATATTCCCAATGCCTGGCGCTACCGCGACTGGGTGGTTTCGGCGTTCAACGACGACCTCCCCTACGATCGATTCGTCACGGAGCAATTGGCGGGCGACTTGGTGCCCACCGTGCGCCGCGATCCGAAGACGGGTTGGAACCTGTCGCGCGTGGGTACGGGCTTTTACTGGCTTGGCGAGGGGAAGCACTCGCCGGTGGACGTTCGCCAGGAGCAGGCGGACCGGCTCGACAACCAGATCGATGTGATCGGCAAGGCGTTCCTGGGTCAAACCGTGGCCTGTGCGCGGTGCCACGACCATAAATTCGACCCGATTCCGGCGAGCGACTACTACGCCCTTTACGGAATTTTGAAGAGTTCGCGTTTCGAGCACGGCATCGCCAACGATTTGGATTTCGCAAAACTGGCCCGCGATGCGGATGCGATCCGTGCTTCGGTGGACCGAGGTGCGTTGGCGGCGGCCTGGAAACAGTCGCTTGCGTCTTTGCCGGAAGCTCCCCTGCTCTCCGCGGCCTCCACGGCGCGGCTTCCGGGTGGCCAGGGCCTCGGCTCGATGGCCGATTGGAAGGCGAGCGGAGAGGCGCTGGCGGCCGATGGTCGGGCCGGCGATGTCGTGCTGACCAGCGATCCGGCCAAGCCCGTGCGCGGCGTGCTGCCGGTGCCGGCCGTGCATGGTGGACTGAGGTCGCTGCGCCTCGAAGGTGCGCGCCGCTCTCGGAACTTCGTTCTCGACAAGCCGTACGTTTGGGTGCGGGTGGCCGGTCGATCGAGCCGGGTGAATTTGATCGTCGAGAATTTCATCGTGATCCGCGGTCCGATCTTCGATGTCTGCGACGTCTATCTGGACCATGACGACACGCGTTGGCGGCGCATCGACGTGGGGATTTGGAAGGGTCGAACGGCTTTCCTCGAGGTCTCCGACAGCCCGACGCCGACGTTGTCGCTGGGCGGTCCCGGGGAGCGGCCGGTGGATGGTTGGGCGGCGATCGACGGCTGGGTGGTTTCGGATTCGCCGAATCCTCCGGCCGACCGTGGCGCGCCGCTGGCGGGCATGGATGCCGAGGGAGTTCGCCGCGCGGTGGGCGTGGCGCTGGACCGCTGGCAGTCCGGTATGCCGCCGGCCACGTCCGAGGACACCGCGGCATTGATGGTGCTGGACAAGTTGCTCCGCGAGGGTCGTTTGGATTCGGCTCCCGCCGCCGATGCGGCGCGGGGCCGCGCGGCGCTCGAGGAGACGGTGCCCGCACCCGTGCGGTTCATGGCGATGGTGGACGGTCCGGGTCAGGACGAGCGGGTTTTCATTCGTGGCAACCACCGCGCCCTCGGCACTCCCGCGCCGCGGTTCAACCTGGCGATCTGCTTCCGGGAGAAGTCTCCGGCTCCGTTGGAGTCGGGCTCGGGTCGGTTGGAATTGGCGCGTTGGATCGCTTCGCCGAAGCATCCGCTCACCAGTCGCGTTTTGGTGAACCGATTCTGGCACCACCATTTCGGCGCGGGTTTGGTGAAATCCACCGACGACCTTGGGCATATGGGAGAGAAACCCAGCCATCCGGAATTGGTTGACTGGCTCGCCTCGGAATTCGTGCGGCAAGGTTGGTCGATGAAACGTCTTCATCGATTGATCACGACCAGCACGGCGTACCGGCAATCGAGCACGACCGTGTCGTCCAAGGCGGAGACCGTGGACCCGACGAACAAGTTGTGGTGGAAGCGCTCGGTCCGGCGCATGGAGGCCGAAGCGATCCGAGATTCGGTGCTCGCCGTGGCGGGTGCCCTGGATCCGCGCCTCGGTGGCCCGAGCATTCCGACGTACTTGGAGGAAAACGTCGACGGTCGCGGTCGTCCGGGCCAGGGGCCGCTCGATGGGGCGGGACGGCGCAGCATCTACCTTTCGGTGCGGCGCAACTTCCCGTCGGCGTTCCTGCAGGCCTTCGACTCCCCCACTCCTTTCACGGCGATCGGTCGACGGACGGTGTCCAACGTGCCGGCGCAAGCCTTGGTGATGATGAATGGCGCGTTCGTGCGGGAAATGGCACGGCGCTGGGCCACCCGCGAGTTGGCGCTTCCCGATGCGGGCCGCATCGACCGCATGGCGCTGGCCGCCTTTGGCCGTCCCGCCAGCGGGGCCGAGCGTGCCGCGGCGGCGAAGTTCACGTCGGAAGCGGCCACACCGGAGGCCAAGCTCGAGGCATGGTCGGAACTCGCCCACGTGCTTCTCAACGTGAAGGAGTTCGTTTTTGTCCGTTGACGCTCCGGGAGTGCCTGCCGGCATTTCCGATCCGGTGAACGCGCGGATCCTTCAGGTGTCGGAGGATCGGATCGCCGGTTTTCAACCGGATCCGTTCGGGGCCATCGCCGCGGCGTCCGGCGAGAGCGTGGAAACAGTGCTCTCGCGCATTCGGGCGATGCTCGAGGCGGGCACGGTGCGGCGTGTTCGGCAGACCCTGCTCGCAACGTCCTTGGCGCCCGGAGCGCTCGTGGCGTGGCGCATCGCGCCCGAGAAGTTGCACGATGCCTTCGACTGGCTGTTCGAACGCGATCCGTTTTCCGGCCATGTGGTGATACGGTCCACCGACGCGGACACGCCGGGTTCGGTGTACCGATTGTGGACGACGCTCAAGGTTCCGCAGGGCTATTCCGTGGCGAAGCATGCGGAGTTCCTGCGGCGTACGATCGGGGCGGATTCGTTTCGGTTGATGCCCGCGAAGCGTCTGTTCGCTTTGGGGGTCGGCCATCTGCGGCGACGTTCGCTGGAAGTGGGTTCGATGGCCGAGGTTCCCGCCGAGCCGCGCGACGCGGTTGCGGTGCGGTTGTCGGATCTGGAATGGCGCGTCCTCGGGGCGTTGAAGCGGGAGTTGGATCCGGGCGAAGTGCGGCGGGATGTGTGGCGCCATCGGGCGGAGGCCGCGGGCATGGATCCCGACGTTTTCTTGGAAACCGCCCGGGCACTCGACACGCGCGGGGTCATCGGACGATTTTCGACGTTCCTTGAACACGTGAAGCCCACGGCGGACAACGAGCGGGTGACGCGCTACAACGCGTTGTTCCACTGGGCGGTCCCTCCGGGGCGCGAGAACGAGGCCGGGTGCGAGGTGGGTCGCTTCCACTGCATGACGCATGCGTATTGGCGCGAAGGGGGTCCCGAGTTCGCCAATGTGAACGTGATGGGGGTGGCGCACGGGGTGGACAAGGAATTGGTGCTGGCCAACAAGGCGGCGATCGACTCGCATTTGGCCCGCGTGGGGATTCCGGTTTCCTACACGAACGTGTTTTGGGGCGGTCGAAGCGAAATCAAGCCGTCGGAGATCCTGCCGGCGGAATATGCGGCGTTCTGCGCGGAGCACGGGCTCGATCCGTTGGCGATGCGCGACGAGGAGGGCGGGAAATGAGCGGATCGTGCGGACGGGAACGTCGTCCGGTGACGCGGCGCGAGATGTTGTTGACGTCGGCGAACGGTTTCGGAGCGCTCGCGCTGGCGGGCCTGCTTTCCGACGAAGCCTCCGCGCAAGCGCCGGGCGCGGTCTTGAAACGCCTGCACCACAAACCCAAGGCGAAGCGGGTCATTTTCCTCTACATGGACGGCGGTCCCAGCCAAATGGACACGTTCGACCCCAAACCCCGTCTCACCCGCGACCACGGCAAACCGTTGCCGATCGAAGTGCCGATGACGCAGTTCAAAAACAACGGCAATCTGCTGCGCTCCCCCTGGGAGTTCAAAAAGCATGGTCAAAGCGGGATCGATGTGAGCGAATTGTTCCCGGAGATCGCGACGTGCGCCGACGATTTGTGCGTGCTGCGTTCCATGACGAGCAAATTCCCGGAGCACACGAACGCGAATTATTTCCTGCATACGTGCAACGGCAGCCAGGGTCGTCCGAGCATGGGGGCTTGGATCAATTACGGGCTGGGATCGGAGAGCCGCGACCTGCCGGGATTCGTGGTGCTTTCGGGTGGTTTGGTGCCTCCGGGCGGTGCGGACTGCTACGGCAGCGGGTTCCTGCCCCCCACGTACCAGGGTTCGGTGTTTCGAACGGGGTCGAACCCGGTGGCCAATCTCAAGCGCCTCGAACCGTCGGAGGAGGCTCAGCGACGTAAATTGGCGCTCCTGCGCGAACTTGATCGCGGGGTCCTCGGCGGCATGGGATCGCAACCGCAGGTGGAGGCGGCGATCACCAATTACGAAATGGCGTTTCGGATGCAGGGTTCCGTTCCCGACCTCATGGACCTGCGTGGGGAATCGGAGGCCACCAAACGCCTCTACGGCCTCGACCATCCGTATGGCCCGACGCGGGCTTACGGCCAGCAGTGCCTGGTCGCGCGTCGCCTGATGGAGCGGGGAGTTCGTTTCGTCGAATTGACCTGCCAATCCCTCGGCCACGACCGATGGGATCAGCATGGAAACCTCAAGCGGGGCCACGAGGACAACGCGCGCGCCGTGGACACCCCGATCGCGGGCCTGCTCAAGGACTTGAAGTCGCGGGGAATGCTCGAGGACACCTTGGTGATCTGGGGTGGGGAGTTCGGCCGCACTCCGATGGCGCAAGGCAGCGATGGACGAGACCACAACCCCTACGGCTTCACGATGTGGATGGCCGGTGGCGGAGTCAAGGGGGGAACGATTTACGGGGCCACGGACGAGTTCGGGTATTTCGCCGTGGAGAACAAGATGGAGATGTACGACCTCCATGCGACCGTGCTCCACCTGCTTGGCGTCGATCACAAGCGCTTGACGTACCGTTTTGGTGGCCGCGACATGCGGCTGACGGACGTGCACGGAAACGTGGTTCAGGAAATCCTCGCCTGAGCCTTGGTCCGCGCCGAGGCGACGCCTTGGCGCGGACGCGGTCTCAGGCTTTGGGTGCGAGCAACCGCCGCGCTTCCCCGAGCAGGAACGGGGCATCCGCGAACGGCACCGCACCAGTGTCCTGCCAGCGGAGCCGTCCCGCGGGATCGATCAGGAACGCGCCATGCAGCGCCATGCCCTCGAAATCGTCCCATGCGCCGTAGCGCCGGAACACCCGTCCCCGCGGATCGGCGAGAATCGGGAACGGGTAGGGTTTCCCTTCGGCTGTTCGCGTGTCCGCGGCTCCGGCCAGGTCGTCGGTGGTGATCGCCACGGTCCGGATGCCCAATTTGGCGAACGCATCGGCATGGGGAGCGAACGCATCGAGTTGTTTGCGGCATCGTTCGCAGGCGGCCCCGAGGAAGAAGAGCACCAGCACGCCGCGCGCACCGCGCCGCGCCCCGGCAAGCCGCACCGGTTTTCCGTTGCCGTCCGCAAGGGAGAAATCGGGAGCGACCGGCGGGTTCCAAGCCAGTGGCCCGAGGGAGTCGAGCGCGGGCCGCGGTCCGGCATCCGCGGCACGCGGTGCGGGTAGGCGCCAATCGATGGGAACGCCCGCCCTGCGGGCGTAGTCGGACAATTCGGTGAACGGCGCGTGGTCGAGCTCGGCGTGGCCGGCGAGCGTGCGCAGTGCGGCGAATCGCGTGCGTGCGCCTTCCGAATCGCCGGATCGGTCGAGCGCCGTCACCAGGAGCGCCAAGGGGATCGTGCGGTCCGGTCCGGATTCCACGGCGGCGCGCGCGGCGGCGAGGGCCAAATCGGCGCGGCCGGCGCGGAGGGAAAGGCGTGCGCGCAGCACGGGGTCCAGCCCCGGATGGGCCTCGAGGAGTTTCGCGGCTCCCGACCGGTCGCCTTCGAGCAGGGCCTGGCGGATGCGCAGTTCACCGCGCGTGTTGTTCCACAGCCCTCCGTCGACTCCATCGGGAGCTTTGGCCGCGTCGTTGGACAGGGATTCGAGCTCGGCGATTCGGGCGACCGCATCGTTCGCGCGAAGTTCGAGGGCAACGAGTGCGGCGAGCCGCAACCGCCCGAAGCGGAGTCGGGGAATCCCGCCATCGTCGAGCACGCCGTCGCGGAGGAGTTGCGCGCCCGCGTCCCAGGCCTCGAACGCGTCGATCGCCTGCAGCAGGCGATTCCGTCCGGATTCGGCGCTGCCTCCCCCACCCAGCGCATTCCAGCGGGGATGTCGAGGAAGGTCCACCATGTCGCGGGCCACGCGGATGGCATGTCGGGCGCGTCCGAGGAAGATCAGGTTTTCGACGAGCCACTGATTGTTGTGGGCGTAATTGTGAATCTGGTCCGGCAGCAGGTTCGCGGCGGCTTGATGGGCATGGTCCACCCGTGCGGAGGCCTCCTGGTACCACGCCGCGTCCTCGTATCGCCGCATTCCGGAGTACGTGTGCCCGCACATATGCCACATGTGCGCGATTCCGGCTTCGGTTGCGCCGCAGACGGCGGCGCTGTCGAGGGCATAGGGGCGCCCGGCATCGAAATCCCAGAGGTGGATTCGGTAGTGGTGCACGGGATGGTCGGGATTCGTGTCGAGGATTTCACGAAACAGGCGGTCGACCTCGCGCGCGCCGGCGATGGCGGCGAGTCGCTCGGCCGCGTTCCATCGTCCCGCCTTGCCGAAGTGCGCCTGAAGGAGTTCGTGTCCGAGGAACGCTTTGGCTTCGAGATCGAAGGGATAGCGTTCAACGAGCGTGCGCAGGACGGCGAGGGAACCCTCGCGCCGGTCCGCGCCGGGGTTCGCCGGGTCGATCTTGGCCTTGAGGGCTTCGATGTGGAGCCGTTCCCTCGGCGAGGCTCGACCAATTCGGTCCATCGCGAGCGCGAGGAAGCGTTTGGCGCGCTCCGCGTTGTTGGCGTTCGCGAGCGCCATGCCCCAGTAGGCGATCGGGCACGCGGGATCGAGCGCCGCGGCTTGTCGGAATGAACGTTCGGCCTCGTAGTACCAGTAGGCGTGGATCTGGCCGATGCCTTGTTCGACGAACCGACGAACAGCGGGGTTGCGTGCGGCGACCGGGAATTCGATGGCAGCCATGCCCGGAAGGAGGGTCGCGCGGCGGCGGGGCCCTTCATCGAACGCTTCGCCCTGCATGGAGTGGCCGAACGTGGGACCGTTGGCACCGGGTTTGTCGTCGGCCGCCGCGCGGGCTCCCTGGGCGCAAAGCGCCAGCGTTCCCGTCAGGAAAAATCGTCGATCCATCGGGTTCATGCGTTCCATCCCCGGTCCGCCCCCGCAGGTCGCCCCACCGTGGAAGGTGGAATCAGGTGCGGACGCAGCACGCTGGTCCAAAGATCGTACCCGGCTCGGGTCATATGCAGACGGTCCGAAAGGTAGAGTTCGGGTCGCGGGGTGCCGTCGGCGCGCAGCATGGGCGTGGCGACATCGACGAATGTCAATCCGTCGCGAAGCCGGCAGCAGTTGGCGATGCGTTGGTTGGCCGACCGTGCCACGGGCCATCGATCGATGCGCGATGGGCTCGG
>JBJTRZ010000067.1:0-6432 GCA_046076415.1 Armatimonadota bacterium | reverse complement strand
GTCCGATGGCCAACGCAAGCCAGGCATCCGCTTCGGTCGTTCCGGGTTCCAGCTTGTCGGCTTCGAGAAAGGTGTCCACCGCGTCCGCGTACTGCCCGTTGCTGCAAAGCAGTTTGCCGATTTCCATCCAAGGCCGTGCGTCGGTGGGGTGGGTTCGCGAATAAGTGGAGAACGCCTCTACGGCCTGCACCACCTTTCCGTCGTGCGCCAACCGTCGCGCCGCATCCAATTCGAGGGACTCGGTGGAGGCTGCGGGACGGGGGACCGGTGTTTCGGACGGCGCGGTTCGGCAACCGGCCAGCGCCGAAACCGCGATCAAGCCGATGACGAAGGTATGGTGGATTTGCATCCCGCACCATTGTAGCGGTTCGTGTACGATACCGGCGTGGAAAACGAATCAAGCCGCTCGGCCGATCCTTTTCGCGAGGCTGCGCTGATCGCGACGCGACGGCAATTGTTCGCGCGAACGGCAACGGGTATCGGTCTCGCCGCACTGCATTCCTTGATCGGAGAGTCGGCAACCGCGGCGCCGCCCCCGATGCGCGGTGCATTGCCGAGGCCGCACCATGCCCCGAAGGCGAAACGGGTCGTGTATCTCTTCCAATCGGGGGCACCATCCCACATCGATTTGTTCGATCCCAAGCCGCGGCTGCGCGAGTTGCATGGAACCGAGTTGCCCGATTCCGTGCGCAATGGCCAACGCATCACGGGGATGACTTCCGGGCAGAAGTCCTTTCCCTGCGCCGCCTCGGCGTTTCGTTTCGAACGCTCCGGCAAGTCGGGAATGGAACTCAGCGAGATCCTTCCACACACCCGGCGCATCGCCGATCGAATCGCGTTGATACGGAGCCTGCACACGGAGGCGATCAACCACGATCCCGCGATCACGCACATACAGACCGGTTCCCAGCAACCGGGAAGGCCCTCCATCGGCGCTTGGTGCAGCTACGGCCTTGGCAGCGAGAATGCCGAACTTCCCGCGTACGTGGTGCTGATCAGCCAAGGTACGGGCAATCGCAACGACCAGCCGCTCTTCGGTCGACTCTGGGGCTCGGGTTTCCTGCCGAGTGTCCACCAAGGGGTCAAGCTGCGTTCCACCGGCGATCCCGTGCTCTTCCTCAACGATCCTCCCGGGATGGACCGATCGACGCGACGCAGAATCCTCGACGCCGTCGTGCAACTCAACTCCGAGGGGAAAGCGCGGTATCAAGATGCCGAAATCGATACCCGGATCGCCCAGTACGAGATGGCGTACCGCATGCAAACATCGGTACCGGACTTGATGGACCTTTCCAAGGAACCGGATTCCACCTTCGAGTCGTACGGCCCCGATTCGCGCAAACCCGGGACATTTGCGGCCAACTGCCTCCTCGCCCGGCGCCTGCTCGAACGAGGAGTTCGTTTCGTTCAACTGTTCCATCGCGGATGGGACCAGCACGGGAACCTTCCGGAGCAAATCCGCGGGCAGTGCCGCGACACCGATCAACCTTCGGCCGCGTTGGTCGAGGATTTGGCACGGCGAGGGCTGCTCGACGACACGGTTGTCGTGTGGGGGGGCGAATTCGGGCGCACCGTGTATTGCCAAGGCGAACTGAAGGCCGACAACTACGGTCGGGACCACCATGGACGGTGCTTCTCGATGTGGATGGCCGGCGCCGGCCTGCGCGGCGGCACCGTGGTGGGCGAAACCGACGACTACGGCTACAACATCGTGCGCGATCCGGTCCATGTCCACGATCTGAACGCCACGGTGCTGCATTTGCTGGGAGTCGATCACCAACGTTTGACCTACCGGTACCAAGGGCGCGATTTCCGGTTGACGGATGTGGAGGGGAATGTCCTGCGCGCCGTATTGGCATGATTTCTGCCCCAAGTAAGGTGATGCACCCAAATCCGCTATAATGCGGTCAGGGGCGACCCGGTGCCACGACAAAGGAGTTCCGCTCGATGCGTTCGGTCCTGACTCTCACGCTTTCCTTGATGGCCGTGGTTGCGTTCGCGCAGTCCGGACAGCGGCTCTTTTCCGTCCATGACGTTCTGTCCCTCTCGCCCAAGCGCGTCGACGGACTGCTGGGCAAACCCCGCAGCGTCGGGGAAGAGGGCAAATTCCGCGAATATGCCGCGAAGACCGCAGGGGTGTACGTTGGCTTCCGCGCAGGCAAGGCACGAACCGTCGTCGTGACGTTCCTTACCCCGTTTTCGCGCCCCGCGGATGCGGCCGCCGCTCTCGGAATCGATGTCTCGAAGGCCAAGCCCAAGCGCAAGACCATCAGCGAGCGCGAGTGGCGCAACGTCGATGGTATTCCGTACATCCATCTTTCCTCCAGCGACGGTCGTCTTTGGGAGACGATCGAAGTGGGAGAAGTTCCCAAGCCCTGAGATGGCTTGACAAGGGCATCCGCGCATGGCATGAGTGTCCCATGCAATTGGGACACCTAACGTCGCCCGAAGCCGGGGCGCGCGGCGACCGTACCGTGGTCGTTCCTTTGGGCTCGTTCGAGCAACATGGCGACCACCTGCCGCTCCTGACCGATTCGATGATCGGATCGGAAATCGCACGCAGGGTGGAATCCCTCGTGGGCGAGGGTTTTCTGTTCCTTCCCACGCTTTGGCTGGGGGCTTCCCACCACCATTTGCATTTCCCAGGTACCGTCAGTGTTTCCCAAGACATCTACATAAAGGTCCTCGAAGACCTTGTTGAATCCCTGATCTCGGCCGGCTTCCGCCGCATCTTCCTGCTCAATGCCCACGCGGGCAACATCGTGCCCGCGCAAGCCGCGTTGACCAACGTGCAGATCCGACGCCGCAAGGAGCACCCGGACCTCTTCCTCGCATTCGCGTCCTGGTTCGATATCGCCCGAGACGCGGTCGCCGCCCTCGACAATGTCCAACAGGGTGCGGTCAGCCACGCGTGCGAATGGGAAACCAGTGCCATCGAAGCCATCGATTCCCGTCTCGTCCGTTCCGACCTGCGCCGCGGAGCCCATGGACCGTCGCCCTCCCGATGGTTCGATCCCTACTACGCGAGCCCAAGTCGCGTCTCGGTGGCCCGAACGATGGAGCAGGGGACGCAATCCGGGGCATTCGGATACCCGGAACTCTCCTCGTCCGAAAAGGGCGAGCGCATCCTCGCCGCTGCCACGGCCGAGGTGGTCGCATTTCTCCGCGAATTCTCCACGTGGTCTCGCTTCGAACCGCTCGCCTGAACCATGCGCATCGCCGTTTTGGGAGCTGGCGTCGCCGGCGCGTTCACCGCTTGGACCCTCGCGATGGACGGCCATGATGTCGTCCTGATCGAGCAATTCGCGATTGGGCACGAGGCCGGGAGCAGTCATGGTTCCTCGCGGGTCATTCGCAAGACCTATCCGGATGCCTTGCATACCCGGTTGATGGAGGAAGCCTATCCGCTCTGGGACCAACTGCAATCACGGGCCGGAGCGCAATGGTTGGTCCGAACCGGCATCCTCTACATTGGCTTGCCGGAGCACCCGGAAATGCGCGCGGTCGCCTCGGCGCTGGATACCGTCGGGGTTGCGTGGCGGCGCGTGGACTGCGGCACGGTGGATGCCGCGCAGGGGCTGCGCTGGAAACCGGGGGAAATCGGAATATTGCAGGAGGATGGCGGATACCTTCGTGCGGGTATGGCGGTGCGCGGCGCGGTGGCGGAAGCGGAACGCGCCGGTGCCGAGATCCTCCCGGAGACAAAGGTCCAGGGCTTGCACGTGGACCGGGCCGAAGTGCTTTGCCTCACTTCCCGCGGTGAACGGCGATTCGATCGGGTCGTCGTCTGCGCGGGAGCGTGGATGGGGCAACTGCTTCCCGGACTGTCGAGGTTCCTGGTGTCGACCCGACAAACGTGGGGGTTCGCCTCGAGGGGCCCCAACGATGACCTGGACGCGCCGAAACGGGTCTGGATCGACGCCGCGACCCATTGGTACGGGTTTCCTCCGGAAACGGAAGGAGCTCCGGCGAAGATCGCACGGCATCGCCCGGGTCGCCCGGTCGATCCGGACCGGGTCGCCCGAATCGTGGAGGAAGAAGAGAGATTGGAAGTGGCATCGGCGGCGCGGGAACGTCTCGGCCGGACCGGTCCGATGGTCGACACCGCGACCTGTCTTTACACCAACACGCCCGACGAGGCTTTCATCCTCGACCACGCGCTGGAGGGCAAGGCGACTATCGTTTCCGCCTGCTCCGGGCATGGCTTCAAATTCGGCCCGTTGCTCGGGCGGCTCGCCGCCGACGCGTGTGTCTCTGGCCGATGGCGGGAAGACCTGAAAGGGTTCCGAGCCGGGCGGTTCGGGAGCGGGACGCTATGAACGTCAATCCTTTTCATTTCGTGGTTTCGGATACGCCCGACCTGTTGCCGGTCGATGGTTCGGTCGCTGCGGATGGCTCCACCTTTGGGCGATTGCCATGGGAGGCATCCATCGAAGCCGTCGAAGCGACGGCGGCCCGTGCCGACGGTATCGTGCTGGCGGTTCCCGGCCCGAACGGTCGTCCGACGGGAAAGTACCTCGAATCGTTCCTCCAACGCGTCTTCCATATACTCGTGGCGGCCCGAAAGGGAAAATGTCGGCGGATCGTCGTCGTCACGGATCTCGATCGATTCTCCCGCTGCCCGAAAAACTGGCACGTCGACGAGAAATGGCGGACGCGTCCGACCTGCGAACCCCTCGACATCGCTGCCCAATTGCTCGAAGCAAGCGTACGGGAGTTGACCCGAGAAACGGGTATGCTCGGCACCGTGCTCCGGTTGCCGCGATCCGCGTCGGCGAGCGTTGAATTGCACCAAGCGATCTCGGATGCACTGGGCACCGAGCGTGGTAGCAACCCATTCTTTTGGACCGTTCGGCACATCGGGAAACGGCCGGCCGCTCCGGTCGATGTGCGCCCGTGGCGGGAGGTCCTGGCCCCCGTCAATCCGGTTTCAAGCCGTTCCATACGCCGCGTCGTCGTGTTCGGTGCGGGCGGACCGATGGCGGCGGCCCTGGTGCCGTTGTTGTCCGACCGATACACCCTTCGACTCACCGACATTCGTTCGCTCGATGAAATTCGCGCCGCGGGATATCCGCATCAGCCTCCGGGTTCACCGCTGCCCTGCGCCCCCTCCGCGCCCCACGAAGAGATGCGGTGCGATGTTGCGGATCCGGATGCCGTGGACGCCGCGTGCGAAGGCATGGATGCGGTCGTGAACTGCAGCGTCATTCGTTACACCGATCGCGACTTTGCCGTGAACATGGCCGGATGCCTCAACATCGCCGAGGCCGCCGTGCGGCACGGTATTCGGCGGATCGTGCAAACCGGTCCCCAATTGACGGGGCTCGATCCGGTGGTCGGCTACCATGGGGAGGAAGAGGTTCCGGGCAACGCACCGGCCCGGCCGGGAGCCAACCTATACGGCCATACCAAGTTCCTCGGCAACGAGATTCTGCGGATCTTCGCGGAAAATCATGGACTGGAGGTCCCGGTCTTGGTCTTCAACGGGTTCGTCACCGCACAGAGCCGGGGACGCAACCCGTTCGAGACCACGTTCGAGGAATCCGCCGACGCGATTCGCCTTGCCCTCGAGGCTCCCGGTTTTCCCTCGCCGTGGGAGTTCATCACGGTGTGCAACGATTTGCCCCAAGGACGTTTTTCGAGTCAGCGGGCCGCGGAACTCCTTGGGTGGCGAACCAGCGACGCGCTCGAGGACACTTGGCGGGACTGATTCGATCCGGATCGGCTCGTTGGGTTCAGGGTAGGGGCGGAATCTTGCGATCGAGGAAGTCCGCCAAGGCGCGTACCCCGCGCCTCGGACCTTCCACGATGACGTTGCTTGCATCCCCGACGGGGTCGATGCGCACCGTCACGACACCGTCCGGTGTTTCGAACGTTCCCGGGCGCTGGGAACGTTTCCATTCCAATCGCGTGGAAGCCGCCGAGACGAACGCGGCCGTTTGCACGGGCGGCAGATCGTAGGACCGGGCGAATCGGTCCGGGCTTCGACGTCCCGCGACCACCAGCAGGAACCCGATCAAGGCAAAGACGGCGACCGCGAAACCAAGCAGGGCAAAGGTGGCGGCCAGACCGACGGGACGTCGCCCACGGGTGCTCATGCGATGGGAATCACGCCCAGAACTTCCCCGAGTTCGGCAAGGAATCGTTCGTTTTGCCGCTGGGTGCCGATCGTGACGCGGAGCATGGTGGGAAGTCCGAAGATGTCTCCGGTGCGAACGATAACTCCCCGGCGCAGCAAGGCATCGAAGACAACGCGGCACGGGCGCAGCACATCGACCATCACGAAATTGGCGCGGCTGGGAACCCACGGCAACCCGAGCGCATCGAAACCGGAGGTCAATTGATCGAATCCCGTGGAATTCGCGTTTCGCGACGCCGTGGCGAAATCTTCGTCGTCGACCGCGGCTGTGGCGGCGACCTGTGCCGCAAGGT
>JBJTRZ010000066.1:0-3324 GCA_046076415.1 Armatimonadota bacterium | reverse complement strand
GAAATCGACGATGCCCCGGCTGTCCGCCAAATTCTCGACGCCGAGTTCGACGCCAAGCCCTCGGAAGCGGGACGGCCCGCTGGCAACCCGAAGGTTGAGTTCGGTGACGGCTTGTCGCCCGCCGGTTGCACCCACGACGCTCGACGCGAACCCGCTACCCCGTTGCAGGCTCAAACTCACCGCGTCGCCACCCTTCGCCGTATAGCCAACCCCACCGGCGACCGTGGTTCGCTGGTCGAATCCCGGAGAGATCGTTCCGGCGCGCACCTTGCCCGAATTGGCCACCACGAATGCCGTGAAACCCTTCAGGTCCGTGAGTCGACCGGTGCGGGGCGAAAAGTCCCGAGGATCGTACTCCCACGAGAATTCCATGCCCGACGCATCGAGCCGACCAAGATCGACCGCCGAATACATCGACATCTGCGGACCATCGATCAGTTGGCGGTAGCCGGAAGCGTTGCGCAGCGACCGGTCGTACCATCCGATCTTGACGTTTTGCCGGCGCAACTGCCGCTCCAAGCTGATATCGACCTGGCTGCCCTTTTGCGGAGCAAGCGACGCGATCGTGGCGCCGGTCTGACCAAGACCGAAGTTGCCTTGCTGGAACGGAGAGGCGAAGAGTCCGTTGTAGGACACCCGCAGGGCCGTGGGCTGCGCACTCCCGAGACGGAGCCGAGTCTTGCCAAAGCCGAGTCCGAATCCGCGGGGCACCTCGAGAAGGAGATTGAGTCGCGGCGAAACGGCTGAATCGGACCGATTGGACTGGGCTAGTCGGGGCCGCACCGGGTTGCCGGGGAAATACTGCTCGTTCGTCTTGTACGACTCGGCGCGCAGCCCAGCCTCGACACGGATCGTCGGACGCAGTTTCCACGCATCCTGAAGATAGAAGGCCCCGTATTGCACCGCGCGATCGACCATCAGGACCGGGACCCGCTCGGTATTGGGCAGAACGGTCGCATCCAAGGCCCCGGTGAAGTAGGGGCTGAAATTGGTGAGCGCGCCGGCAGCCGTCGTGCTTTGCGGAAGGAGGAACAAGGACTCCCCGCCATCGGTGTTGCGCACCAGGAAGCCGGCCTTGGTCACGTGGCCCGCGGCACGATCGATCGTGAAATCCCCTTGGAACTGGCTGTGGCGGTAATCCTGTCGCGTGGCGGGAAGGTATTCCACCGGCCCGTTCGCCGGAAGCTCCTGCAGCCGGATCTGAGTGGTGTTGTGCACGAGCGACTGGACGTTTTGGACGAAACCCGCGCTGAGAACGCCGCTCACCTTCGGAGAGAATCGCTGGCGAATCTGGTTGACGAACCAGCGGCTGTTGTCCTTCTGGAAAATCCGCTGCCCCACGCTATCCTGCGTGATCGGAGTGCCACCCACGGGCGTGAACGCCGATTCCGGGCTGAATCCGCCGAAACCGTAGCCGGGACGAGTCGGGAACGCGGTGCCGAGGCCCGTCCGGTTGGCGATTCCACTGATGGCCGAGCCCGTATGGAAGAAAGAGGCGAATTCGACGCCCGGCCGCAACTGCGCCTCGATCTTGCCGAAAATGGTGTCTGAGTCGCCCGTGTTGCCGGAGGTCTGGCGGCCTGGCTGCGGAGATTCGAAAACGTTCGAGGAACGTCGGTCCGACAGGGAAAGGAAGTACCCGATATCGCCCTTGCGATCCTTGACGACTCCGCGTTGCTTGGAGAGGATCAAGGAGCCATCGCGGGTACCGAAATCACCGGACCCCAAACGCCACGAAATCACGGGCTCCAGCGGATCCTTCGGATCGCCGCTGATCGACGGCCGGAGGCCGATGTCGACGAGAGGCCCGACGCCCCCGTACCATGCACCGAACCCACCGCTGCGCGCACGCAGGGTCTCGATCGCATCCGGCGTGACCGCGGGCAACGCGGACGCCACGGTTCCGATCGGCAGCAGGAATCCATCGACGGCGAACGCGAGATTGGACTGGCCTCCCCTGCCGTGGGTTTGGTTCACCGAATCGGACGCGAAACCCGGAACCGAGCGGAGCGACTTCGACAGGCTCTGCCGATTGCCGGTGGCCAACGGGTAAAAGTCGAAGAACTTGCGGTCACGGAACGTCGACTGCGACAAATCGTCCAGATTGATGCGCAGCACCTGGGTGGTGATATCGACCTTGTCGAAACCCTGTTCCTCGAGCAGGACCTCGACTTCCGCCACCTGATTGTCGACAACGGTGATCTTGCCCTTGAACTTCTTGAACACCAAGCCGTTGACGATGGCCGTGATCTCGAAGTTGCGGGAACCGGGTGCGATGTCGCCCGTCTCGACGGAACCGTTGCTCGCGGTGGTGAACTGCAGTTCGTCGATCTCGCTCGCGGACGGCTCGATCTTCACCACGGCGCCCGGCAAGGGTTCGCGATTGCGCGCGTTGAGCACCTTGAATCGGACTTGACCATCCGCGAACGCAACCGCGGAAGGGATCAGCAAAGCGAGCGTTGCCACATGCGGCACACACCGACGTAGGAGGATGCATGTGGCGGCGGCGCGACGCGACGTGCTGCGCCCGAGGGGGAAAAGGTTAGGCTTCATGCGCTTGTTCACTCGCTGGGACCGGACTGATCCGGAAACACTGCATTCCCGACCGACGACGGGCCACTCGAGAATCGTTGGCCATTTGGAGGGAAATTCCCGGCAATTGTACGAGCCGTGGGACGGGGTTGTCAAACCGGAAGCACCACCGGCCATCGCCGGATAGCTCCCGGCAAGATTGTCGGCACCTCGCGATTTCGCCTACACCGGCGTCCGCGGGAACCTGAAGGTATAATTGCGTGCTCGTGCAACCGGCAATCGGCTTTCCCGCCCCCCGCTCGACGCGCCCACCCTTCCGCAAGGCCGTGCCGTTCGCCTTTGCCATCGCACTTCCCGCGATCCTCTTGACGGTCGAGCCTTTGCGGCTCCTGCTCGCGGTGTGGAATGTTCCCGGATCCCCGCTCAGTTGGCAGCCTTTCGCCGGTGCGCTCGCGCTGCTGGGAGCGACTTCGCGCCGGCGCGGATTCGCCGAGCTCGCGGAGCATCTCGAAGCTCGGTTTCCCGATCCGAACCGACCGGAGCGCTCCACTTCGCCGTTCTGGGTGATTGCTTCGACACTGACCATCGGGGTGGCGACCCTGGGGCGGGTTCCGTCGCTCGCATACCTGTCGTTGGTCGCGCTCTTCGCCAGCGTGCTCGGATGCCTTCGGGGTCCCTTCGCGGTGCGCTTGTCGTTGCCGTTCCTTTTGCTGGCGGCCCTCGGAACCCCGGTTCCGCCGACCATGCTGCGCCCCCTGTCCGATTCGGCTGCCCGAGGGTCGGCGATCGCGG
>JBJTRZ010000065.1:0-3003 GCA_046076415.1 Armatimonadota bacterium | reverse complement strand
CGTTGAACACGATGGGACGGGGACGAGCACCTATGCCGGGGATGCCGAGTCATTGGCGTGGGGAATCGGTCGCGTTTTCGAGGACCCGTCGCGCGCGCGGCGATTGGCGGACGCGGCTCGGGAGCGCACCCGAACGGTGTTTCATTGGGATGCCCTCGCGGGGCAGACGAAAGGGGTTTACGATCGTGTCTGGAAAGAATATCTGGCGTCCGGCTGGGGCGCTTAGCCTGCTGCTGGGGGTGGGCGGCTTCGCCCACGCGGATGTTTCGTTGCCGAAGTTGATTTCCGATGGCGTGGTGTTGCAACGAAACCAACCGGTCCGCATTTGGGGAAAGGCGTCTCCGGGCGAGCAGGTTTCGGTCTCGGTGCAGGGGCGGCGCGCCGCCGCGGTCGCTGGGAGCGACGGCGAGTGGGTCGCCGTGCTCGAGCCGCTGAAGGCCGGCGGTCCGTACGATTTGACCGTTTCCGGACGAAACACGATCGTGGTCCACGATGTGCTGGTGGGCGAGGTGTGGGTCTGTTCCGGACAGAGCAATATGGAATGGCCGATTTCCATCTCTTTCCAGCCCGAAGCGACCGTCGCCGCGTCGCCCGATCCGCAATTGCGCATGTTCACCGTGCAGAAGTCCCCGGAAAAATACGAACGTGCCGAGGTGGCGGGTGGGCAATGGGAGCAGGCGTCCACGGCGACCACGGCGCGTTTTTCGGCGGTGGGTTATCATTTCGCCCGGACGCTGCGCAAGGCGCTTGGGGTTCCGGTCGGCATGATCCACACCTCGTGGGGAGGCACCCGAATCGAAGCGTGGACCTCGCGGGAGATGCTGGAGCGGCAAGGAATGTCGCGGCAGGAGCGCAACTCCTTCGAGGGGCGCAATCCCAATGCCGCTTCGGTGCTTTACAACGGTATGCTCGCTCCGCTGGCCAAAGCGACCATCACGGGAGCGATTTGGTACCAAGGCGAGTCCAATGCCGGGAATCCGCGCAAGTACCGTAGCCAGTTGGTCGACTTGGTGGCGGATTGGCGCCGAACGTTCGACAACCCGGGCATGGTGTTCATCGCCACCCAGCTTGCACCGTTCCGTGCCGATGGCAATGACAAAACGTCCTACGCGGAGATTCGCGAGGCCGAATCGATGGCCGCCGAGGGCGATCCCCGTGTGGGAGTGGGCGTGATCACCGATGTTGGCGAGGAAACCGACATCCACCCTCGCAAGAAGGGCCCCGTTGGCGAGCGCATGGCGTACGAGGCGCTCCGGATCACCTACGGGCGACGCGATGTGCCGCGCAGTCCGAAATTCGCCGGTGCGACCTACTCCGCGGGTGCGGCCACGGTGCGCTTCGCGCGGGTGGGCAAGGGACTGGAAATCCGCGGCGGCGTCTCGTCCGAAGTCGCGGTTCCCGGCGACAAGTTGCTGGGGTTCCAACTGGCGGGTTCCGATGGCGTGTTCCATGCGGCGGAGGCATCCATCGTTGGCAAGGACCGCGTTGTCGTACGGAGCGCCAAGGTGTCCGATCCGAAGGCGGTCCGCTTTGGTTTCGTGAACTTCCCGGTGGTGAATCTGTACGGAATCGGTGGCTTGCCCGCCGAGCCGTTCCGTAGCGACCGCAACTAGGGGGAAACGGTCCCATCGACGGGCCGCCCTCGCTCGAGGGCGGCCCGTTTTGCTGGGCGGGCTAGTTTCGGCGGAAGTAGGGAAACGATCAAACCCGGCCCGACGCCGATATGGTCAGTCGTTCGCCCCCGGCGAGCACGCGATGTTCCTGTCCGATTTCATGGCAGGTCGTCACGAACATCTCCGGCGATTCCGTGTTGAAGGCGAACATGTCGAAGTGGCAGGGAATGGCGAAGCGCGCGCCGATAACCTTGGCGAGGCGCGCCGCTTCGTCGCCGAAAAGGTTTCCCGCCACGCGCCGCTCCGGACGTCGCCCATTGATGGGAACCATGCTCACGTCGGGTTTGAAGGGACGCACCCGCTCCGCCATTCCGGGGTAGGGAATCGTGTCGCCGGTGTGGTGGATACGAAACGGCCCGAGGTTGATCAGGAAACCCAGGCATCCCGGGCCGATTTCGTCGTGGGCGGCCGGTATGCCTTCGAATCGCGCGGGGCCGATGTCGACTCCGGTTCCGTCGCGCACTCCCGCCAGACGCGGGTCGTCTCCACTCCATCCGATACGCTCGGCCACCGCCGACGTGTTGGCGTCGGGGCAGACCAAGCGCGCGTTTGGATTGGTTCCGAAGAGGGGGTGCAGGGTCTGCGCATCGCAATGGTCGGTATGCATGTGGCTCGAAGCCACCGCGACCACGCCGTCGAGCATGCTGGGTTCCACGACGCACTCCGACAGGCGCACATGGGGTTTGTCGGTGTTGGCGTATTTGAGGGTGAGGGAATCCGACAGGTACGGGTCCAGCACGATGCGGTGGCCGTTCCAGGAGCAAAGGAATCCGCTTTGACCCAACCACCAAACGTGGAGCGAATCGGAATCCTGTTCGGCGAGCGCGATATCCGCAAGAAATTCAACGTTTGCCCGCAGCGCTGGAATCACGGATTCACGCGAGTCCTCGTTCGGAGCGAACAACGTTCACCCCGTGCACCATCGCCGCGATCTTGCGAACGGCCGCCCAGCGCGCCGTTTGGCTCAAACCGCAGTCGGGGGCGAACGCGAGCCGATCGGCCGGGGCGTGCGCAAGGCATCGACGGACCCGATCCGCGATCTCCTCCACGGTTTCGATGTGGTAGCTCTTGACATCCACGACGCCAACGGCGGCGATTTTACCGGAATCCGCGATGGCGCCGACAATCTCCAACTCGGCAAACTCGCGACTGGCCATTTCAACATGGATTTCGTCGACCGTGAAGCCGAGGAAGGCGGGGAACATCGGCGCATATCGGCGCGGGCCGACCGCCCGACCTTTGTAGTTTCCGAAGCACAAATGGGTGGAGAGGTGGGCTCGCCCGACAGCGGGAGCGACCGTGCGATTGAAGAGATCGACGAATCGTTCGG